>NZ_QTVB01000039.1:0-19249 GCF_003435965.1 Roseburia sp. AF42-8 | reverse complement strand
ATAAATGCCCATTACAATAAATAATACGCCGATTATTACCCAAATAACAAATGCTATTAATCTTCCTTCCATAATATGTATCCTTTCTTTGTAGTTCTGTAAATTCAAAGCTTCGCGAGCTTTGTACTTTCTTTAATTTTCTCAGTATTACTGAAAGTTTCAAGTGGAAATTATCAAATCAATTTTTTCGCATTATCTGCATTCAATTCAACATATCCACATTTTGGACATACATAACATGAAACAGTACTATTCTTTTCATTCTCAAAGATACCGTTTTTCTTATTAGTTAAATAAACAACCGTACCTACTGCATCTCCTTTTAATTTTGCTTTAATCATTTCCTCTTTACATCTTAAACAATCCATCTTTATTCCTCCATAAACTTCAAATTTGTACATATCTTTTTACACAGTATAGCACATACCTATCTCTATGCACATCAACAATTTAATCATCCTTATCCTCCTGTCGATCCAAATGCCCCGGTTCCACGTTCTTCCCATGATTCAAAGGTAAAATCTGGTATCAGAACCGGCATGATCACAATCTGCCCGACTTTGTCACCTATCTTATCATCTGCTGTGCCTGCCAGTTGTCTGCAAGCTCCGGCACATAATGAAGCATATCCAGATCAATTCTCTTTCCGATCAGCACATCCATTTCCACACCGTCATCCAGATTGTTTGGATCAGCTACCCTGATGCCGATTGCCGGTATTCCATGCATGCCAGACAGTTTCTCGCCTTATGTGAAATTCTTGAAATATACGATATCTATACAGAGTTTGTTGGCCAGAGTCCTCTTAATCCATTCCGGAACCTGAATGAAAATGGAATGAACAAAGTGCTTGAATATATCAGCGATCTGGAAAGCACCGGCAACTATAAACCGGCAGAGATCATTCCTATCCATGTGATCAGGGAAAGAAAAGTATTTTACAATACCGTTTCCGCTGGTACCGGCTCTTTTCTTGATAGTGACGAATATGAGATATTCTCCTCTCCTGACATTCCGGAGGCTGCCACATTTGGCGTATATGTAGATGGTGACAGTATGGAACCTAAATACCATAATAAGGATCTCATCTGGATTGAACAGACAGCATGCCTTGATGATGGCGAAATAGGTATCTTCTATCTTGATGGAAACGCATATGTGAATAAATTTCAGAATAACAGACTCGGAACCTACCTCATATCACTGAATAAAAAATATGATCCGATTCCGGTTACAGAGAACAGTTCCTTCAAAATATTCGGCCGTGTTCTTTCATAAGTCCTTTTTTTGGAACACTTAAAACTGTAGGATTATTATAGCGGAACAGACCTGAACAATTCTGAATTTGGAGGTGCATATATATGAATACTGATATGGATATAGACATAAACACCATGACAGACACAATTACCTGCAGACTTGTTGAAGCGAGGGCAGATCTTGGCATTACCCAGAAAGAACTTGCATCAGCAACCGGCATCAGCCTGAAAACTATTGCCAATATCGAGTCAAAACAGCATATTCCTTCTCTGCTATACGCCATGAGAATTGCAGATTTTTTTCACAAACCGGTAACAAGCCTATTCTGCTATCATCTTGGTGTTCAGCAGACTCCCTCTAAAGGAGATGATCTGAATGAATAATAAAAAAATGTTAGATTTCCAGACAATCGCTGTTGATTTTGATGGCACTCTCTGCTACAGCAAATGGCCGGAGCTTGGTCAGCCAAACCAGGCACTGATCGAATATCTCCAGGAATGGAAACGCAATGGCAACAAACTCATTCTCTGGACCTGCCGCGCCGGTGAAGCTCTGTCGAATGCTGTCGAATGGTGCCGGGAACAGAATCTTGAATTTGATGCAGTTAATGACAATCTTCCGGAAAACGCAAAGGCATAGAACCCGTAATGGGGCTATGCCTTTGTGCTTATTCTAGCATTCATTTTTAGTTAGTGCGGGTTATTTACCTAATACAGTTCTTCTCATAATAAAAATCTGTTAGTTAAACTTTTTCAAATTTTGCTACTTCATCCGATAAATCTTCCGAAAGGTTCTTATTTTCGTCCGCCTGCACTGTAATTGCTGAAATTGCTGTTACAAGTTGTGATATCTCTTGTGCTACGTTTGTAACACCTTTTGCAGATTCTTCAATCGCTATAGAAATGTTATTGATACCTTCATTCATATCATTCATTGTACCTAAGCTATCTTTTGACTTAACTGCAAACTCGTTAAATGTATTACTTGCCTGATCAGAATCAGCATCATAATTTCCAATAATTTTTACAAAGTTGTCATAATCAAGTGCTACCTTTTCATCTACAAAACGAATCATTTCCGTTGCATTTCCAGACAGATTGTTTACTGCCTCAATAACTTTTCCACTGATTTCCTGAATATTGTTCGCTGTCTCACGTGAACTATCTGCAAGCTGTCTGATTTCATCTGCAACAACGGCAAAGCCCCTGCCTGCTTCCCCTGCTCTTGCTGCTTCAATCGATGCATTAAGTGCTAGAAGATTTGTCTGTGCTGCGATATTTAAGATATTTTCTGTAAGTTTTGCAATTTCATTTACAGACTTAGATGCTTCTACTGCCTCCGCGACATCCTTTTGAATGCCATCAAATGTTTCTACTGTTTTTTCTTTTGATGCAATCGCTTCTTTATAGCTATTTTCTGCAGTAAGCTTCACTTCATGCATCTTCATTGCAGAGTTCTTAGCATCCTCATTCATGCCTTCCATTTTCTTTAGCAGATTATTACATCCTTGGGCTAAATCATATAGAGAAGCAGATACCTCTTCCATGGATGCTGCAAGTTCTTCCGATGTTGCACTCACATTGGATGCACTCATATTTGAAGATTCCGCCTCATTTTGTACAAGATAGGAAGATTTTTTCATATCTTTTGATACACTCTGAATCTTTACCATAAGATTTTGTAATGTTTCAATAAAATGGTTGACACCATTTGCAAGCTGACCAATTTCATCACTGGTTTCATCAAATACTCTTAACGTAAGATTACCCTGTCCTGATTCTATACCTAAAATGATATCATCCAAATCATTCTTTGCTCTTTTTGCTGGACGAACAATGGACTTATTAATAACAATCGAAAGAAGTACGATTACAATAATATCAGCTACCACAAGTGCAAGATCAAAAATGATGCTTCCATTTATTCTGTAGTTGATATGTCTGATGGCTTCTGCCACTTCTCCTTTTGCTGTTTCAAAAACCGCGGTATCATTATTTTCCACTGCTTCTTCATATTGTTCAAACTGTTCTATAAGCACATTATTCTTTCCTCGAATAGCTTGTAATGCCATTAAATTCAAGACTGTAATCAAAACTGCAAAAAAGCCTACAGACACTAACATTGTTACTAACTTTTTTCCCAAGTTCTTTCTCTTTTTCATGTTTATTTTTCTTCTTTCTGCGAAAGGCACCAATGCGTTATGTTTTGGAATTTTCTAGCATCATTCTACCCCACCCCACAAAATTTTGTCAATGCTTTATTCTCTTGATAGAAAATTTTAATCTTTACTCTGATGAGGATGGCGTGAAACACATCCGTATCAAAGCCAGACCTAATAAATGGCATGAGAATGACTGCCCTTTCTGTCACAAGTCATGTCCTGTTTATGACAAACATTCCAGCAGACCAACCACTTGGAGGGGGCTGGGAAACTGTAGACCGCTGTGTCAATCGTGCTCTTCATGATTTAGAACCAGAGCGCTCAAGAAGACTTGATGGTCTGGTTAATATCGGCATTGACGAAACCAGTTACAAAAAGGGGCACAAGTACATTACAGTAATTGTTAATCACGATACCAACACAGTGGTATGGGCATCGGAAGGCCATGGAGTTTTATAAACAGCTTACTCCAGAGCAGCTATCCAGCATCAAGGTTGTTACAGGTGATGGTGCCAAATGGATCACCGAGTGTGTAAATGAATACACTCCTGACTGCGCCCGTTGTGTTGATTCCTTTCACGTAATCGAGTGGGCTATGACAGCTCTCGATGAAGTCAGAAAAGATATCTGGCATGATGCCTACAGCGAATATAAGCAGGTCAAAAAAGATAATCCATGTAGCAAGGGTCGTCCTAAAAAGGATGATCCTGAACTTGCTATTGTGAAAGCAGCTAAAGCAGATGAGATAAAAGGCTCTGCATACATGATAAAGGTTCTCTGTTTCCTTTTTGATACCAAATATCATATGCATTATATAATATCTTTCTAAACTCTTCCATGTTTCTATTATTGATAGTATTAAAATCTCCTATGAGAATATACTCTTCGTTAGAATGTTTCTGTAAAAATGAATACAATTCATTCCAAAATTGTTTATCATATTTGGGTGGAATTGGTTATCTAATTAACTACATTATTTTCTGTCTAAAATATCCATAAATTCGTCACCTGTAATTGTTTCCTTCTCATACAGGTACATAGCCAGTTCGTCCAGTTTTTCCCTGTTTTCAGCAAGGATTTTTCTTGCTTTTTCATGCTCTGCTTTTACGAGCTGCACGACTTTTTCATCAATTTCCTTCTGGGTATCTGCGGAACAGGAAAGAGACGTATCTCCGCCAAGATACTGGTTGGTCACGTTTTCCATTGCCACCATGTCGAATTCATCTGTCATGCCGTAGCGGGTGATCATCGCTCTTGCAATTTTTGTTGCCTGTTCGATATCATTGGAGGCTCCGGTCGTGATCTCACCAAATACGATCTCCTCTGCCGCACGTCCGCCTGTAAATGTAGCAATCTTATTCTCAAGTTCTTTTTTCGTCATCAGATATTTATCACCCTGCTCAACCTGCATAGTGTAGCCGAGTGCACCTGAGGTACGCGGGATGATCGTAATCTTCTGGACCGGTGCTGAATGACTCTGTAATGCAGCTACCAGAGCGTGTCCTATCTCATGATATGCAACAACCTTCTTCTCCTGATCTGAAAGAACCGCATTCTTCTTCTGATATCCTGCAATAACCACTTCTATACTTTCTTCGAGATCAGATTCATTTACAACGGTCCTTCCACTACGGACAGCACGTAATGCTGCTTCATTTATAATATTGGCAAGCTCCGCACCGGATGCACCGGATGCCATACGTGCAATCGTATGCAGGTCAACATCATCAGATGCTTTTATCTTCTTTGCATGAACCTTTAAAATTGCTTCACGGCCTGCAATATCCGGCAGTTCAACCGGCACACGCCTGTCAAAACGTCCCGGACGTGTAAGTGCCGGATCTAACGACTCCGGACGGTTCGTTGCAGCAAGAATGATGACACCATTATTTCCTTCAAATCCGTCCATCTCTGTAAGAAGCTGGTTTAAGGTCTGCTCCCTCTCATCATTTCCGCCCATTTGTCCGTCACGCTTTTTACCAATGGCATCAATTTCATCAATAAACACGATACATGGTGCCTTTTCCTTTGCCTGTCCGAAAAGATCTCGAACTTTGGAAGCTCCCATACCGACAAACATCTCAACGAATTCTGATCCGGACATTGAGAAAAATGGTACATTTGATTCACCCGCCACTGCTTTTGCAAGCATTGTTTTGCCGGTTCCCGGAGGTCCTACAAGAAGAACACCTTTTGGCATAGACGCACCTACATCGGTATACTTCTTCGGATTGTGAAGATAATCAACGATCTCTGAAAGGTTTTCTTTCGCCTCATCTTCTCCTGCAACGTCTGAAAAACGGATTCCCTCACTGGATTGCACATAAATCTTCGCATTGCTTTTTCCCATTCCAAAAGCCATCGAATTTTTTCCTCCGGCATGCTCCATCAGTTTCTTCGCCATATAATTTCCCAGTGCGATAAAAAGGATCAATGGCAAAACCCCGGTCAGCAGGAAGCTGATGATTGGTGACATCTGCTTATCGATATCTTTTGCGAATACTGCTCCACATTCATATAGCCTGTCCGTCAGGTTCGGATCGTTCATCAGACCTGTTTTATAAATATTTTTTTGATCTTTATCTGTAAAGATGATCTGATTGTCCTTAACTTCTACTTCACCAATATTCTTCTTCTCGATCATGCTCATAAAAGTTCCATAATCCGTTTCCTTTACCTGATGCTCCATAAGGATTGGTGTGACAACCAGATTAAATACGATCAGCACTATTAACACAATCCCATAATAATATGCCAGTGGTTTTTTCGGTGTTTTAACTTCTTTCATGGTCTTTCCTCCTGTTGTTCTGCGCTATGCTTTCTCCGTGCATTTTCGTATTATTTATTCTGCCATCTGACTTCGCCCTTGGACAGAAGCGGATAACAGATCAGCTGATCTGAATCCAGATTTTCCGTATGCATGTCAACCGCTGTGATCTGATGATTATCATAAGTCGTATAATAATAAATACCTTTTGCTGTATTACAACAGGACGTGTATATCGTGATCTCATATTTGCCTTCTGTCACCTCACAGCATCCACGCTGCTGATCTACGGATCCTAAGATATGGAAGAACTGGCTTACACTCTCATCCTCTTCTTCACCAGAGAGCGAATTTAATTTTGTAAAGGCAACTTTCACAAATCTTGACTGGCTGGAAAGATCTCCAGGTATTCCCATTCCACCCATTCCTCTGCTATATGCATCAAGCTGTAATACTTCTGCAAAAGTACTCTCCGGCTGTTTTCTGGATACACCGGCATAATTATTCAGTGCAAACATCTGACCGGGGAATGGTGGATTATTGGTAAGCACTCCTACCGGATTATCATATACATGCAGCCCATCCTTCATAGACTCAACAACGATACAGGAGTCTTTGTCTGCAATGATCCAGTGAAGCTGTGCTGTCGGCAGCTGTTCGCTGAATGCTGTGCCTGTCAGTCTCATTGCTGCCAGCTTCTCTCTCACCTCTTCTACAGTAGCACACTGTACAAGGATCCATGGGATGAACTCGAACTGTGCCACCTGACTGACTTCTGTTTCATCTCCCGGCAAAGCTCTTCATATGCCGCATTGCCAACAAAATTAAGACCTGCCATTCCAAGGCCTTTTTCATTAACAGCATCATAATAAAGCGGATAACCTCCTGCAACAAATGCCATTCCGATCAAAGCATAATGGCTTTTTATCTTCCCGGCAAACCGGAAATCAAATTCGTAATTTCTTGGCGTTATCGTAATCTGTTCCCCATAGGAAAATTCATAATCAAGCGTTCTGCCCATATAAAAATCTTTTGTTTTGTAAGTTGCTGCTGTACACATATCGAACCCCTCTTCTTTCTGCTATAATAGTCCTGCAAACAATCTCATAAACAACTGTCCGAGCCGTAAATATGCACTCCGTCCTGTGCGGTACTTTTCGGTCACTTTCCTGCATTCATTCATTGTTGCTCCCAGATCATCTCTTATATCCAAAACTGTCTGACTATCCGCCATAAAACAACCATTTTCAAAGTGGTGATAAAGCAATGCCATTCAGTTAAGCATCATTTCAGTGGTTTTCTGTCATAGAAAGCCACTGTTTTTATGCCTAAAAACTTTAAAAATATTACAAAAAACAGTTGACAAGTAAGCCAATATATGTTGCGCAAGCCTTGATTATAAACATATTTCAAGGAGGCTCATTATGGCTGATTTTTTCTTATCTAATTTAAAATCCACACTCGACAACTGCATCACAGAACTTGATGAAATTCACTCTATGTTCTGCCATAATCCGGAAAGTGATTTTACCAGGAACCGCAAACTTTCTTTCCGCGAGTATATTCAGTTTATGCTCCAGATGCAGAGTAAATCCGTTTCAAATGCAGTAAACATATGCAGGGCATATCTCAAACATGGTGGTAACGAAACAGAGACCATGCTTCTCATACAAAAGTATCTGACACCTGTCAGGTACAATCGAAAATATCCTATCCACCTCCGTTCAAAGAGAAATAGGGATTTCATGTATCGGGTTGCATAAATCTCGTTACCATTATACTGCATTATAAGGCAGATAAGCAATCTGTCTTTTTGTCATAAAAAACCTTATCTAAATGACATTGAATGATTTATTTTCTATCTAAAATTTTATTAAACCGACTAAAGACTCCATAGTTTGTGTGTTTGACTTACTGTTTATATCTATCTTCTCCTAAATATTTTTCTAGTCATTGCAATATAAAATTGCTTATACAGTCTCTCCCTTAAGAGTCCTGGTATTCTGGATAATATACAGAGCGACCAATATGACCATCATTATAGCGCACTTTCCTTTTTTTTAGACATAAACCAATAAAATATAACACAAAATGCTAAAGCAAACACAACACCAAAAACATTTTGAATCACTCTAAGACTAACCGCTCCTTGTAGTCCATAAGTCTCTGCAGCAATGGCTAAAGCACCAAATGTGTTAAATACTGCCTGCCAGCCATATTGTGCTGAAAATCCTACACCGATTCCACCAAGAATTCCTATATATGCATAAATTGACGAAGGAAGCAGAAAATATAATACTGTAAAACATATAACACCTGCAATATTTCCGACAATCCTTTTACGGACTCTGTAGTGCATATCTTCCATAAACGGCAAAATCGTGGACATGGCCGCAATACCAGCCCACATTGCACGTGGCATATTACAGAGTTCTGCAATGCAAAGGACAATCGGTACGCATAAAAACTGACATATCTGCCATTTTGTTCTGGAAGAAGTAATATCAAATTCTTGTATCAGATCTTTCAGATTTCTTTTATAAGTTCTGTTTTTATGATTTCGATAAAATACGAAGCAGGTAAGTGCTGCACCTAAAGCCATTCCGACTAATCGCATCTGATAGCTTTTTCCCGTAACATCATAACCATATAGCAGTAGATACCCAAGAACCAATGTAGATTGATTAAACATGAATGGATTATGGCATCCGAACAGAATCAACACAGCCAGTGCCGCAATATTTAACAGCATTCCCAATACCGGTGAAAACTGATTTGCTAAATGCGGACATACAGCCATAATTACAAAGAACAAAGCCAAAAGCATCGTAGATTGTCCGGTGTGGATCCCCAGATCCGCATTCCGAAATACCATAAGGCATAATAAGACTACTACACCTACAATGCTATTCTCATTTCCAAATAAGATACTGAAAATAGTAACAAATAAAAAACAAAATGCCATTGTAACAGCTATCTTCACCAGATATACCCACATATGATATAATTTTTCTTTTCGTGTTTCACTCTTTTTCAACAGGTTTTTAGAACCTGCCTGATTTAACTGCAATTCCTGATAAAATGTCATGTAATTCCTCCTCTATCTGTTTTTCTTAAACTTATATGGCCTCATCTTTCTGTATTGGCAGCTCTATAACAAATCTGCATCCACCATATTCACGGTTTTCTGCTTTGATTGTTCCTCCGGCACTATCTACGATCCGTTTCACAAGTGCAAGGCCGAGACCATTTCCTTCTGCTTTGTGAGAACCGTCTGCCTGATAAAATTTATCAAATATTCTGGTTTTCACATCATCCTCTATTCCCGGTCCTTCATCTTCCAGAATGAACTTAACAGAATCCTGTTCTTGTTTCAGAAACATCGTAATTGTCCCCTTTGCAGGACTGAACTTAATCGCATTATCTAAAAGATTCATCCAGATATGCATAAAAAGTCCTTCATTCCCAGTATATTTAACTTCCTCCAATTCTACCTGAAAACCAATTTCTTTTTCTGTCCATTTTGTTTCCAATGAAAGAAATGCCTGGCGGATCTGTTCATCCAGACGATATTCTGTTTTTTTCATTGGTATATTCTGATTCTCTAACTTGGATAACAGCAAAATATTACCAACCAATCCGGAAAGTCTTTGGGTGTTAAATAAGATTTTTTCTACATATTCCTCTTGATCCGGAGACAGTTCTTCTCCCTGAAGCAGCATTGTATATCCTTCAATGGCATTAATCGGGGTCTTAAACTCATGAGAAACATTAGATACAAAATCCATCTGCAGCACCTCTGTTGCACGAAGTTCTTTTGTCATAACGTTAAAACTTTGATAAGATTCTCCAACTTCTGCTATACGGCTGTTCGTTTCCAAATGCTGTTCAAAATCTCCCCGAGAAACTTCCTTCATTGCTTTACTAAGTCTGGTAATTGGTTCCAGTAACTTTGCATTGATAAAAGAAGTGATCAGCCCTGCAATCAATGTATTGAAAATCAAAAGCCAGCCAAGCACAGGTATGCTGTCCGGCAGATTAAAAAAATGATTCAAAAAAGCAAATAATAAAGCAGATATGACTGTTGAAAATACAAGTGCCAGCCAGATTGCACCAGTCAGACAGGATCGGATCCGCAATCCTTTTTCTTTCTTTTGTTTCATTATTTTTTCACCACCTTGTATCCAATTCCACGCATTGTTACGATTTCAAAATCAGGGTTATCTTTAAAACGCTCTCTGATTCTTCCTATATGTACCTCTATCGTATGTGGGTCTGCCTCCGTCTCGTATCCCCATACTTCATCCATCAACTGTTGTTTTGTAAATGTTCTGCCTGGCGAAGCTGCAAGCTTATATAAAAGCAGGAATTCTTTTTTAGGCAAAACAAGACTTTCCTTATCAGTTGTAACCGTCATTGCATCATAATCAAACTCTGTTGAACCGATCACAATTTTGTGTTCATTCAGTATCTGTGCACGGCGAAGCAGTGCTCCGACTCTTAAAACCATTTCATTCACATTTACCGGTTTTACCATATAATCGTCACTTCCCGAAAGAAATCCCTGGCGCATATCATCAAAGGAACCTTTCGCAGTGATCATAAGTACCGGTATCTGATATCCTGCTGAACGAAGTTCTGACACCAGTTCATAACCATCCATAACCGGCATCATAATATCAGAAATGATCAGATCAATATATTCCTTATCCAATATTTCTAATGCCTGTGCTCCATCCGATGCACTTTTGACTTGATATCCATTCTTCTCAAGCACTTTTTGGAATAGCTGGCTTAATTCTTTATCATCTTCTACAATCAATATTTGAAACACGTTTTCCTTCCTCCTTATTAAAACAGATACCTTGCCCATCCAAGCAGATGCTGTACTAAAAATATTTTTCTCTGACGTTTCTTTGTTAATTCGATTGGCTCTACATGATATGGATCATTATAAGTTCCGCCTTCTAATATCTGGCGGGACACTTTTTCATATTCCATCATGCCCTCTTCCAACTGTTTATTAATATCTTTACTGCGTATTACAAGCATCAGTTCCGTATCCAGATATGTACTTCTCATGTCCATATTAAAGGAACCGATTACAGACAGATCATCGTCAATCAGAATACTTTTTCCGTGGTATGAATAGCCGCCTTCATACTCCCAGATATCAATTCCTGTATTTAAAATTCTGTTTCTGTTTCTCGCATAATCAGCAGCCCCAAATGGATTCCCATTATTCGCAACTGAATTTGTCATGATAGAAAAATCTGAAACGTTCTCTGCAATCTCCTCCCATGTATTATACATCATATCATTGCAGATAATATATGGAGTGTGAATCTTCACACGATTTTTTGCATTTTTCATCAATTCTCCCAACTGATACCACACTACTGGTTCTTTGGAACCTGTGTGAATAGGATTTGACACTAATGTAATCTTTTCTGTCTCAAAAGTTTCGTCCGTGTAATCGGTATCGCAGATTCTTTCCTTATTCTCTTCAAAATATTTCTGATAGCCGTTCTGCAGCTCTAAAACTGCGTTCTTTACAGATTTTCTATTTGCCAGTTTTTTATTGTCATGAAAATAACCACTGTCTTCCTGATTCCATATGGTTTCAAAATACTCTGACAACTGGTTAACTGAATTTTCTTTCTCAGGTTCATCGCAAACCACTAACACGTCTCTGTCATAGTTCTTATGTCCCGGAAAATCACCCAGGAAATAATTGTATGTATTTCTTCCCCCAAGAATATATCTCTTTCCATCTGCAATCAAATATTTATCATGCATTCTACCCATCATTTTCCACGGTTTCAACGGATTGGCCTTATTATATAGTTTAATTTCAACATTCTCATGGGAAGATAATCCATAGAAATACGGATTTCCTTCCATATCAATCCAGCTCTCCATTCCATCTACTAACAGACGAATATGTACACCTCTGTCTGCCGCATCATGCAGTGCTCCTAAAATCAATTTTCCACTTTCATCGGATTGAAATGCAAAAGTAGAAAGAATAATTTCCTTTTTTGCATTCTTGATCAAACGCACTCTTTGTAAAAGCGCTTCTGGATTCTTTTCTATGATTACTGCCCGTTCTGTATTTTCACTGCATTCGTTCCATGACCCATTTTTTGTTTCTTTTTTGGTTGTATTGGACACTTCCGGCTGCTTTTTATATGCAACGCAGATTCCGAGCAATTCATAAAAAGCCACACATAAAAAAATTGCCAGTATAACAAGAAGGATTTTACATATTTTATGCTTTTTCATTGTACATCACCTGATTCCTTTTTTTCATACTTATACAATACAAAGTCAATCTCAATTTAACCTCAACAAGGTTTGTTTTTTTCATCCATGCAAAATCTTCTTTGTACAACAGACTGTTAGATATAACAAAAACGACCTTTCAAAAACAGTTAACTTCTAAATCAACTGTTTTTTGAAAGGTCGTTTCATCAGATTCTTATAGCAATCCAGCAAATAATCTCATAAATAATTGTCCCAGTCGCAAATATGCACTTCGTCCGGTTTGATATTGGTCTGTCACATCACGACATTCTCCCATCGTTCTTATCAGATCATTTTTTATTTCCACAACTGCCTGACAATCTACCATAAAACAGCCGTTTTCAAAATGGTGATATAAACTTCGATAATCCAGATTAATTGTTCCACAAGTTGCCATACAGTCATCTGCCACACTCATTTTTGCATGACAGAAACCAGGAGTCCACTCATAAACACGAACACCATGTTTAACTAATCCATGATAAAAAGAACGAGTTATATTATAAATGAATTTTTTATCAGGGATACCAGGTGTGATAATTCTTACGTCTACCCCTCGCTTAGCAGCCAGACATAACGCATGCGTCATTTCATCTGTTATGATTAGATATGGAGTCATAAACCAACAATATTTTTCAGCTTTATTTATCATACTGATATAAACTTCTTCTCCTACTTGCTCATTATCCATAGGGCTGTCTGCATAAGGTTGAACAAACCCAGTTTGCTGTGCCGCATAATCATATTGGAAAAGGTATTTACTAAAATCAGAATCATTAGCATCCTTATCACTTACTGCATTCCACATTTCCAAAAATGTCACCGTAAGCGACTGAACAGCATCTCCTTCTAAACGAATACCTGTATCTTTCCACTGTCCATACGGGTGTGTGTAATTAAAATATTCGTTTGCTAGATTATATCCACCTGTAAATCCGACTTTTCCATCAATAACTGTTATTTTTCTATGATCACGATTGTTCAAAAACAGATTTAAACCTGGCATAAACGGATTGAATACACGGCAATGAATTCCTATTGCCTCCATTTTTTTCACAAAATCTGTGTTAATAAAGCCTATAGAACCCATATCATCGTAGAATACTCTAACTTCCACACCTGCTTTTACTCGCTCTTCCAGAACATCTTGAATCTTATGCCATGCTTCAGCGTCTTCTATCGCATGATATTCCATAAAGATAAACTTCTGTGCTTTCTCCAAATCCTTAAGCTGTGCCTCTAATCCTTTCACTGCTTCATCAAAATACACAATATCCGTATTCTGATAGATTGGATACTGCGAATTTCTTTGTATGTAACTTGCTATATTTCCTGCTTTCGGAATTGTTTCTTTTATTCTGCTCAAACACTCCTGACTGTCCGGAAGCATTGGTAACAATTTGCTATCAATTTCTGCATATCGCTCACGCATTTTATGTGTGCCACCATTCAAACCAATCAACAAATACAGGCCTACACCCATAATTGGGAAAATTAGAATTAAGATGACCCAAGGCATTTTCATAGAGGATGTCTTATTTGATGCGTACAATCCCAAAACCAAGATCCCACTCAAAATCCTTGTAAATAAATTTATGATTTCTGCATATTCATTCAAGCGTGTTACGATAGTAATAATAAAAATCACTTCCAGAAGAATGCAGATTATGGAAAAACACAGCCGTTTTACCCCATTTTTTGTTTTTGCTTTGCCTTCTAAAGTATCTTGTTTCATATATATTCCACCTTCCTACTTGCTCAGTTTTCTCCCTAAATTTCGTGAAACATACCAATTTTGTCTTTTATTCTCTGCATTTCATTATCTGCTTCAATGATAGCTCTTGCAGAATGAAGTAATTCTTCACTTATCTCATCATAGCCAGGCATTTCTTCAATTCCTTTTTTATAGCGAAGTTGATGTTCCAATGTTGCCCAGAAATCCATACCATTGGTTCGAATCTGTAATTCTACACGCATAGGTGTTTTACCCTTAGCAAAAAATACTGGTATTTCAACAATCATATGATAGCTTCGATAACCATTCGATTTTGGATTTTTTATATAATCTTTTATTTCAATAACTTTAATATCATCCTGTTGGGTAATCAAATCTGATATCATATAAATATCGTCAATAAACGCACAAACTATTCGAACGCCTGCTACATCATTGAGATATGTCTGTATATTTTCTGTTGTAAATTCATATCCCATCTTCTGCAGTTTATCGTAAATACTATTGGGCTTCTTAATTCTTGTTTTTATAAAAGAAATAGGATTTCGATTGTTCTCAACTGAAAATTCATCATCCAAAACCTCAAGTTTAGTTTGTATCTCCCGAATAGCACAACGATACATCATCATTAAATTATAAAATTTTGTAGCATTATTTAAAAACTGTAGTGATTCCGGACTGGCCATCCTAAGTTTTTTTACTTCATCTTTTGTCATGGAACTTTCCTTTCTACCTCATCCCTGATTTCAAAACATTATTTATTTTGATAGTTGATTCTTTCTCCTTGAATTACTGGATAACAAATCATTTTATCACTATCCAGATTTTCTACATGCATATCTACTGCACTGATCTGATGGTTTTCATAAGTATTATAATAAATTCTCCGCAAACCATTGAAAACACTGGATTTGTCGCAGGTGAGCTTTCCCTTATTGTTTCCCTTGTGTTATATCGTCCCACCAGTGTTTACGAACTCTGATAAGGGAAAATACAAGGGCACAAGAGGTCCGGTGGACCTCTGCTCTGTGCCGACCGAAGCGGCAGCGGAGACCAAAAAAATTATATAAAACAGTATAACACAAAATAAAAGTGACATGGTGAACTGATTGAAATGCTTCTGATTTTTGTAGCAAATAATTGATTGAACGATAAGGAGATAAGATACGATGAGAATAATTTCTTCTCAGCGTTTCCGACAACTATTTTCTTTCCTTTGACACCTTCTCACTTATTCTCTGATAGATTTCCCTTGTCTCTGCGTCATTTTCCCCATTTACAACTAATATTTTTCCATCTATGTTCACGACAACATATGAATGGCAGGAGGCATGAGTGTAGCGGATATAATCTCCGAAGATATCGTTTTTGAAGTTTCCCATAGCATACTTCAGGTTTCCAAAACCATTAGTTCTGTAATCTTTATCGTTCTGCAATACATTTTCTTCATAAGAAATGCTGTCAATTTGCGAATACTCCCCTGTATAATCATTCCATCCTTTTGCTTCAATGTTAAAATCACGATCATTACAACGAATCTGAATGCTTCCCCAAAACAAAGTCCATATAGTAAACACAATAACGGAAATTGCGATGATCAGATATATCACACTTTTTTTGTATTATACTGAATTTTTAAGCCTTCTCCGGTTGCCAGCTTTTTCTTATAAAAAAGGTAGGAGTAGAGAATGCTAATGATTGCAGCTGCCATAATACTTATAATATACACAACCAGTGCAGCCATGCTTTCCCCAAAAAGTCCACAAATCATACATAAAATACCTGATGCCATCCATAATTTGCCGCTGAATCTATGTGTTGCATTCCAGTTTTCTTCATCCATTAAAGACCATACAACTCTTATTCCTATGGTATTATTCTGTTTCACTTTTGGCAAATAATTTCCAATAACCATAAACAGCAGTCCAGTTCTATAGTAAATTACTGCCATAAACAGATTTTCCATATCTGCTCCCATATTGACCAGTCTTGCAATACCATTATAGAGTAATGTTATAATTTTCTTATTAGATTAGCTATATTATAACGTGCTGTAGGTTGGATGTCGATGATTTTTTGACCATATTTATTGTTTTATATGTTACTTCTCTATTAGTTCTGCAAACTTGAATCTGATGCTGTCTACCTCTTATCCAATCCATTTTTTAATTTCAAAATATCTTTTCTGATTTTTTCAATGACTATCTTAAATTCCTCATCACTTTTTCCTGTTGGATCTTCAAGTCCCCAGTTATCATCAAACGGTCTTCCTATAAATGGACATCCCACATTACACCCCATTGATATTGCAATATCCGGATTTGGAATATCACTAACCAGCTTACTGAACTGTCCATCTGCTTCCATATCTATATTATATAATTCCTTCATAATACGGACAGCATCTTGGTTAATCTGTGGTTTTGTTTCTGTACCCGCCGAATAACTTTGAAACACATCTGATGCCAGATGTCTTCCAAAAGCCTCAGCAATCTGACTTCGGCAGGAATTATGGACACAAATAAATGCCACTTTTACATTACTCATGAAATGGACACCTCTCCTTTATACACTGCTCATTAAAATCTGTGAATCCACATTGCATTTGTTCGTATTGCAATGTTACTCCATAATGAGCATTCACATAATCAATACCATTCTTAAATGCTATCATTGCATCTCTCTTGCAGCACCTTGGTCCGTTTATGGCTCCTAATTCTCCGATTGCTTTCGAGGTAAACTGCATATGATTTCCCCATGTTCCATCTGTTGAAAGCGGACCTGTTCCGTCGATGATTGCAAGTGCAACGCCAATGGATGTAATTGCTCCGCATATTCCCCATAAACCGCACATTGCTCCCGGCATCCGAAGTCCTTCTGACATCAGCCTGTCCAATGCCTGTTCTAAGTCTATCTCTCCACCTGCGTTTTTGTAGGCTACTAGCAAACTTGCACCATCTAATATATGGTGTTCCGGTCCATGAATGCTGATATATTCCTTCTCTGCAATCTGCTTAAAAATAACAACCGGATTTGTTCCCTGTTCTTTCTTTATATCTTTTACAATCAGTTCTGCTTTTTCTCTTACTGTCATAGAAACCTTCCTTTCGTCTTATTTGCAATTCTTACAAGCATAAGCATTACCGGAACTTCTGTTAAGACACCCACAGTAGTAGCAAGTGCAGCCTCACTTGTTGTTCCAAACAATGCAATCGCCACTGCCACCGCAAGTTCAAAGAAATCAGATGCTCCTATCATTCCTGCAGGTGTTGCAATATTGTGTGGCAGTTTTAACAGATAACACGCTACGTATGCGATTCCAAAGATCAAAAATGTCTGAATTATCAAAGGTATTGCAATCAGTATTATGTGTATAGGATTTTTCAGAATAACTTCCGACTGAAACATAAATATCAGCACTAATGTCAATAGTAATCATCATTGGATAAATCATAATCCAGATTAATACAGCCATAGGAATAGATATCCCTGCATATTCAAACTCATTTAATATATTGGGTATCATCGGGAAAAAATGTCCTATGGATACATCGATGATCATGCATAGAATAACCCACATGTCAAACTGCCAATAAAATTCTTGAATTCTAATAAAGTATCACAATTCAAAGAGTAATGATGCCATTTACCTTCTTTGCGATCATTCACCAATCCACATTCCACCAGTATCTTCATATGATGAGACAGGGTTGGCTGTGTAATTTCAAATTTTTCCAAGAGCCTGCATCCACATTTTTCGCCATCTGACAACATTTGCACTATTTCTAATCTGTTTGAATCTCCAAGTGCCTTGCAGATTAATGCAACATTTGTTAGTTCCATTTCATTTACCTCGCATTGATATTTATCTATATGTCTAGATTAACATATACATAGATAATTATCAATGTGTTTTTATAAAATAAAGCCATACATTTTCATGTACAGCTTTAAAAACAGGAAGTTACCTTCTACTCATATAAAATATATCAATAGCATTACTTGCAAACTCTGCTGTGCCAACTCCTCCAACATCATCAATATTTTCCGTAAGTTCTCCTCCACCGGCATACATTCTTCCAAGACCGCATAAAATCTTATCAGAACATGTATAAAAATGATCTGTAATGTAATCCTGAAGTTTCCTTACCTGCAACTGCACCTGTTCATCTTCTGGGTCCATTTCTTTCATTTGTCCGAATTCAACAAATAATTGCATAAACTCATTTGCAACAGTAGCTTCATCGTCTTTCGTCCAGTTCTTTGTTTTCTCTTCAAACTCCTTATACTCAGAGGTTTGTCCCCATTGTTCTTTTGCTCGTTTAGAATACTCATCAATCTTTGTTGTATCAAATACTTTAAAATCCATATATTTCACTCCTATTCCTTTTATTCCTCGAGCGAAACTAATAAGATTTTCAAGATGCTCTTTTTTCATAGTAAGCAATTCAATCTGCTGCTCTAATGCTTTATTCCTGTCAAAGTTAGGGGCATCAATTATCTTTTTAATCTCCTTAAGCGGAAATTCCAATTCTTTAAACAGTAAAATTTGTTGCAGCCTTTCCAAGGATGTATCGTCATACAACCTATAACCTGACTCTGTATATTCAATAGGTTTTAAGAGACCAATGGTATCATAATACTGCAGAGTGCGTATACTCACTCCTGTTAATTTACTTACCTCATTCACTGTCATCATTGTCATTTCCTCCTCTCGATAAACATATCGTAAACTATTACGTTGCGTAGGAGTCAATAGTTCCGATTGCAGCTTCATTCACGATTACTTTATATCCATTTTTTATAGCACCTAATGCTGTCAGTACAACGCAAGCCCCACCATCTACACCCACAACTTCAACATATTCAATATTGTGTTTTTTCAGCAATATATCAAGTCCAGAATTAGTAAATGCATTACCTTTATATTTATGAATATATTATCAGATACTATATGCAATTCTTTAGCAAAATCAATATCTTCTGTTCCTTCATATGCATGAAATGGTGCAAACTTATT
>NZ_QTVB01000038.1:0-19946 GCF_003435965.1 Roseburia sp. AF42-8 | reverse complement strand
CAGAAGGAACTTTTACAATAACACTGATGTATGAAAGAGTAAATATCTACTGTGCAGGACTAAATTCTACCGCCCTGTAGGGCAGTGGAATTTAAAATTTCATTTTAGGGGCAAACTGGTATAAGAAATTAGAAATGTACATTTTTTCTTTCGTGTGGTACACTATATGTTATTGTATGAAAGTTTTTAATACAGCAAAAACAATACTTTTCAAAGGAGAAATATAAATCATGAAATTAGGAATCGTAGGTTTACCAAACGTAGGAAAAAGTACATTATTTAATTCACTGACCAAAGCAGGCGCAGAATCAGCCAATTATCCGTTTTGTACCATTGACCCGAATGTGGGAATCGTAACCGTACCGGATAACCGTCTGAAAGTGTTAGGCGAGATGTATCATTCCAAGAAAGTAACACCGGCAGTCATTGAATTTGTAGATATTGCAGGACTTGTAAAAGGAGCCAGCAAAGGAGAGGGACTTGGAAACCAGTTCCTTGCCAATATTCGTGAAGTAGATGCCATCGTTCATGTTGTACGTTGTTTTGAAGATACCAACGTAGTCCATGTAGACGGAAGCATTGACCCGGTTCGTGATATTGAGACCATTAATTTAGAGCTTATCTTTTCTGATATTGAAATCTTGGAAAGAAGAATTGCAAAAGTTACCAAGCAGGCAAGAATGGACAAGACACTTGCAAAAGAAGAGGCACTTTTGAAATCCTTAAAGGCACATCTGGAAGAAGGAAAGATGGCAAAGACTTATCCGTTGAGTGATGATGAGGACGAGCAGGCATGGTTTGCATCTTATAATTTATTAACTGCAAAACCGGTTATCTATGCAGCAAATGTAAGTGAGGATGACCTTGCAGATGATGGCGCAAACAATCCACATGTTGCAAGAGTAAGAGAACAGGCAGCCGCAGAAAACAGTGAAGTATTTGTTATCTGCGCACAGATTGAACAGGAAATTGCAGAATTAGATAATGATGAAAAAGCAATGTTCTTAGAGGACCTTGGATTAAAAGAATCCGGACTTGAGAAACTGATTGCAGCAAGTTATAAATTGTTAGGACTTATCAGCTACCTTACATCGGGAGAAGATGAGACAAGAGCATGGACTATTACCAAAGGAACCAAGGCACCGCAGGCGGCAGGAAAGATTCATACCGACTTTGAGCGTGGATTTATCCGTGCAGAGGTAGTATCCTATGACCATCTGATTGAGTGTGGAAGCATGACAGCGGCAAAAGAAAAGGGACTGGTAAGACTGGAAGGAAAAGATTACGTTGTTCAGGATGGCGATATTATTTTATTCCGTTTCAACGTATAGGAAACTTTTGAAAAATCCGGCATAGTATAAATAGAAGAAAAGGCACAGTGGGGCAGGCACATGATACGCTATTGTGAATTGTGTGAAAAGCAGGTGATTAATATTGCAGACTGTTGCTGCCTGGGAAATGTGGTGGATTTGGAACTGGATGAGTGCAATGGAAGAATCTGTGCACTGGTTGTAGCTGCACCGGGAAAATTTTTCTGTATTTTTTGTCCGGCATGCGAATATATTATTCCATGGAAACGTGTTGTGCGGATTGGACCGGATATTATTCTGGTAGATGTCTGTGTAGAAGATGTGAAAAGTTAGTTGACATAAGAATACGAGAAAGTTATACTAAAAATAGTACGACCAATATTTGTAAAAGCTGATATCAGCAGTTCTTTATGAATGTTTGGTGATGGAAAAACGGTATTATTTACGCAAAATTCACAAAGCGTGTTTTGCGTAGCTTTTAGAATAGGAGAAAAAAGATGAAGTGCCCATTTTGCAGCAGTGAAAATACCAGAGTAATTGATTCGAGACCGGCAGATGACAATAACTCCATTCGTCGGAGAAGATTATGTGACGATTGTGGAAAACGTTTCACAACTTATGAAAAAGTTGAGACAATTCCATTGATTGTAATAAAAAAGGATAACTGCAGAGAGCAGTATGACCGTTCCAAGATTGAAGCAGGTGTACTTCGTGCCTGCCATAAGAGACCGGTATCCGTGGAGCAGATAACCAGACTGGTTGATGAAGTGGAGACAGAGATTTTTAATCGGGAAGAAAAGGAAATCCCAAGTACTGTAATTGGTGAGATTCTGATGGATAAGATTAAAGATTTAGATGCAGTGGCGTATGTTCGTTTTGCATCTGTATATCGTGAATTTAAGGATGTAAATACCTTTATGAATGAGTTAAAGAAAATGCTGGATAAATAAAAGAAAATCTTTATGGAGAAAAGGGTTAATTTTGGTTGAATTTATCCGATAAAATTAGTAGCAGATAATTATGATGTGAGGAACGTGATCGTTATGAATATTTCAGGAATTCGTCCCAATGCGGGATTTTACGATTACAACAGCATACAGAATATCCGGAATGCAGTAGAAGATACACCGGTTGTTAAGACGGCAGCAGATGCCGGTGCATCTGAACAGCAGCAGAAGGATGCCTTAGAGACTCCGGTACGAAGAGAACAGGATTTTGGGACAGCAGATTACGCAGCACAGTACCAGCCGGATCGTACCTACGAGATGAAAGGTTCTGAAAGTGATATACATAGCCTGGATGTTGAAAAGGCATTATCCGATATGCACAAAGATCAGGTACTGCAGCAGTATCAGTTCTTTGTGGGAGAGAACATTGAACAGAGTGGAATCCGGCAGATTACTGCAACGGATACTGCAAAAGTGCGAAATGTAGAAAACTTTAATTTATAAGAGCAATTTTGATTATAAAAAAGTAAGAGACCGTTAGAAGGTAAGATTCCTAAGAATTCTTAAGAATCTTACCTTTTTTACTTGCGGCAGTTATGCTTCTTTTGTATAATTAAATTCAGGCTTGCCTGAAGAACGGAAGTATAAGAGAAAGAGGATAGGATATGAAGAAAGTGCAGGAAGACTGGAAGGAAGAAATGCTGCAGGTAGGTGTACTTACCAATACACATGGTGTGCGTGGCGAAGTGAAGGTATATCCGACAACAGATGATGTCATGCGTTTTAAAAAGCTGAAGCAGGTATTTTTGGATACTGGAAAAGAACCGATGGAGCTTCAGGTTACACAGGCGCGCTTCTTTAAAAATCTGGTAATATTAAAATTCAAAGAATTTGATAATATAAATGATGTAGAGAAGTATAAGAGCAGAGGGCTTTATGTAACAAGGGAAAATGCTGTAAAGCTGGCTCCGAATGAATATTTCGTGGCTGATTTGATTGGCTTAAAGGCAGTCGGAGATGACGGAGAAGATTTAGGTGAAGTAAAGGATGTACTTCAGACCGGTGCAAATGACATTTATGTATTACATAAAGATGGGGAAGATGATATTTTACTTCCGGCAATTAAGGATTGTGTAAAAAATGTCAATATAGAGGAAGGCACCATTATGGTACACCTTTTAAATGGGCTTCGTGATATTAATAAGAAGTAGGTAGCAAAATGAATTTTCATATATTAACATTATTTCCGGATATGGTAGAACGGGGACTGAATACCAGTATCATCGGAAGAGCAGTTGGCAAAGGACTTTTAAATATAGAAACAATTAACATCCGGGATTATACGTTAGACCGTCATAAAAAAGTAGATGATTATCCGTATGGTGGCGGAGCCGGGATGGTAATGCAGGCACAGCCGATTTATGATGCGTGGCAGGCAGTGGCACAGAAGATTGGAAGAAAGCCAAGAACAGTATATCTTACACCTCAGGGCAATACGTTTCAGCAGGAAATGGCAAAGGATTATGCGAAGGAAGAAGACCTGGTATTGCTTTGTGGGCATTATGAGGGCATCGATGAACGTGTGTTAGAAGAAATTGTGACGGATTATGTGTCGATTGGAGATTATGTGCTGACAGGAGGAGAACTTCCGGCAATGGTCATGGTGGATTCGATATCCCGTATGGTGCCTGGCGTATTGGCAAATGATGAATCCGGAACCACAGAATCCTTTGAAGGAAATTTATTGGAATATCCGCAGTATAGCAGACCGGAAGACTGGATGGGAAAGAAAGTTCCAGCTATTTTACTTTCCGGAGACATGCAAAGGTAGAAGCATGGAGGAGAGAACAATCCATTAAAAGAACCATGGAACGAAGACCGGATTTGCTGGCAGATGCAGATTTGACAGCAAAGGAGAAAGCAATGGTTGAGCATTTGCTGGACAAATCACAGGGTAAATGCTAGAATGTGTCTAGCAGTAATAGGAATGGAAGAGATTCCGCAGGAGGAAGACGGTAGTGAAAAGCTTTTTTGATGTGCTGAAAACGATGTTTTACCGTAAAAATGCGAAGAGTTATGGGACGCCGGACCGGAGCAGAAAAGAGCCGGTGACACAACAGAAGGTACAGATAAGAAATACAGAGACCAGAAAGGCAGCCCCTTCGTTAAAAGAAAACGAACAGCATAACAGGTCAGAGAGGACAAACAGTAAGGTGGATAAAGGAATGGATAAGGAAGATTTCTTATTAAAGCAGATTGATGAATTCCGTGAGAAAGCAAAACAGCTTCAGGCTTTGCTTGTTACAAAAGAAGACAAAGTGCAGGAATTACAGAATATCGTAGATGAAAGAGAAGAAAAAGCAAAAGAACTGCAGCATGTTTTAAATGCACGTAAATCAGAAGCAGATGTTCTTCTTACCGGAGTACACGGTCAGATGGAAGAAATGATTAACCGTGTAGAAGAAAAATTGAATGCACTGTCTGAAAAGATTGCAGCAGACGTAAGTGATTCCACCGGAAGAACCGCAGAACAAACTGCACAGATGCAGGCATCTTTACAGGAAATTTCCCAGCAGTTAGACAGCATGAAACTGGAACTGGCTGAGAAAATACATACCGAAGATGTAAAGTGCTACCGCAATATGCAGGACTTAATTAAAGAGCTTACCGTTAAGTTAGAGGAAAATGATACTTTAGAGAAGAGCTTGAATACCGTAAAAGGTTATGCAAAATGCTTAACCTGGTTTTCTGTTATCAATTTTGTAGTATTGGTGGCATTTATTCTATATTCTCTTGGAGTATTTAATTTTTAAGCAGTAGTTAAAACGAGGAATTATATGACACAGGGAAAGAGAAAGACATGGGTAATTGGACATAAGAATCCGGACACAGATTCTATTTGTGCGGCGATTGCCTATGCAGATTTAAAAAATCAAACAGAGGACGGTATTTTTATACCGAAAAGAGCAGGACATATGAACGAAGAGACGAAGTATGTCCTAAAATTTTTTGATGTACCGGAACCGGAACTGGTAACAGATGTCGGTGCACAGATTAAGGATATTGAATATCGTAGAACGGAGGGCGTCAGCAGTCACATTTCCATTAAACGGGCATGGGAGCTGATGAAGAATTTAGATGTCGTGTCATTGCCGATTACTGACAATGAGAACAATCTGCAGGGAATGGTTGTTACCAGTGATATTGCAAAATCCTATATGGATGTATTGGACAACCGGATTCTTGCAACTGCCCGGACGCAGTATAAGAATATTGTTGAAACTTTAAATGGAACTCTTGTAACAGGAAATGAGCATGGTTACTTCATAAAAGGTAAGGTTGTTGTTGCGGCTACCACACCGGATATGATGGAGCAGTATATTGAAGATGACGATATGGTTATCTTAGGAGACCGTTATGAATCACAGTTCTGTGCATTGGAAATGAATGCAAGCTGTGTGATTGTCTGTTCCGGAGCGAAGATTACAAAGACCATTGTGCAGCTTGCAGAAGAGAAAGACTGTATGCTTATCAGCACACCATATGACACATTTACCGTGGCGCGTTTGATTAATCAGAGTATGCCAATTAAATATATTATGAAAAAGGAGCATCTGATTACATTCGAATTAGAGGATTATGTGGATGATGTGAAAGAGACTATGTCTAAAGTGCGTCATCGTGATTTTCCGGTACTGGATGAGAATGGAAAATATGTCGGTATGTTTTCCAGACGAAATCTTTTAAATTTACAGAAAAAACAGGTGATCCTTGTTGACCATAATGAAAAATCCCAGGCAGTAGATGGAATCGAAGATGCAGAAATCTTAGAAATTATTGACCATCACCGACTGGGCAGCCTTGAGACGATTGCTCCGGTATTTTTCCGGAACCAGCCACTGGGCTGTACTTCAACGATTATTTATCAGATGTATCAGGAAAAGGGAGCAGCCATTGATAAAAAGACAGCCGGAATTCTTTTGGCTGCAATTATTTCAGATACCTTGATGTTCCGTTCACCGACCTGTACACAGATGGACCGGGCAGCAGCAGAAGCACTGGCGAAGATTGCAGAAGTAGATATTGAAGAGCTGGCCAAGAAGATGTTTGAAGCCGGCAGTGATTTTAAGAAAAAAACAACAGAAGAACTGTTTTATCAGGATTTTAAAACCTTCCATACCGATGAATTTGATTTTGGTGTAGCACAGCTTAGTGCCATGAGTGACGTGCAGCTTGGCATGGCGAAGAAGAAGCTGCAGCCATATCTGGAAATTGCATTGGGAGAGCAGAAACTGGATGCCGTATTTGTGATGCTGACGGACATTCTGGATGAGAATTCGGAAGTAATCTATGCCGGAGCACAGGCAGGCAGCCTTTTAAAGGAGTGCTTTGGAGAGCCGGATGAATCAGGCAGCTTTTACTTAAAGGGAGTAGTATCCCGTAAGAAACAGATGATTCCGGCATTAATGGCAGGATTGCAGCAAGCGTAAATGCTTACGGCAGGATGATAGCAGGTATAAATGCCTATATCAGAGACAGAAATAAGATAACAACTTATACAGGAGAATTGAAATGGCGAAAGAAACATGGAAGCCGGGTAATATGTTATATCCGGTTCCAGCAGTGATGGTAAGCTGCCAGAGACCGACAGAAAAACCGAATATTATTACGGTAGCGTGGGCAGGAACGGTATGTACGAATCCGCCAATGCTTTCCATATCTGTCCGTCCGGAACGATATTCCCATGGAATAATCGCGGAAACCGGCGAATTTGTTGTAAATCTTGTGACGAAGGATCTGGTCTGTGCCACGGATTATTGTGGCGTAAAATCCGGCCGTGATGTTGACAAGTTTGATGCCATGCATCTGACACCACTGAACCTTCCGCAGGTATCGGCACCGGGAATTGCAGAAAGTCCGGTAAATATTGCCTGCAAGGTAAGCCAGATATTACATCTTGGAAGCCATGATATGTTTCTGGCAGATGTAGTAGGCGTTACCGTTGATGATTCCTATATGAATGAAAAAGGTAAATTCGAACTGAATCAGAGCGGGCTGGTGACTTATTCCCACGGTGAATATTTTCTGCTGGGTAAGAAATTGGGAAGTTTTGGCTATAGTGTAAAGAAGCAGAAGCCTTCAAAGAATGGCAGAAAGAAGAAAGCGAAGTAAAAGAGCAAAATAAAAAAGAATAAAATAAAAAGGACAAAATAACTGAAAATATAAGAAATTATAGAAAGCGGAACAGAGAGAAAAATCTTCTCGTTGTTCCGCTTTTTGAATAACATTTATTTTAGATATTTATTTTAAAAGTAAATCCATCAGACAGGCAAATACATCATCTGCCTGATTCTGCCAGTTGGTGCAGATGGCTTCCGCCTGTTCCTTTGTCTGGACAGTTAAAGTAAAATCAAGGCGGGTACGGCCTTTTTCCCGGAGCTGGCATCGCACACCGTATTCCTGTTCCGGTGTTTTGTAATAATCGGATAGATATGCATTTTCTGTTTTAATGGCAAGCTTATTTGCCTGAAAATAAGCAGCAATATCTTCTTCAATAGAAGGGGATATTTTGTCATGAAAAAAATGCAGCGTTTCTTTTCCGGCAGGAGTAATGATATACCGTGTACTGTTGTGGGTGTTTTCCGTACGGACAAGCCCGGAATCCATCAGTCATGAATGACCTGCTGAATCGTAAAGTAGTCGGTATATTCCCTGTCTAAAAAGAAATCTGAAATCTGCGCATTGGACAATGGAAAATCAATATGTTCAAGCATGTGCAGAATAATTAATTTATATAAAGTAGCTGGTTCAGCCATAAAATCACCTCTTAGTTGCTAAGCGTCCCTGGTAAGTATTCCGTTCTTTTAAGCGGCGGTGAATCTGATTTAAAACAGTCCGTTTTCCGGTGCTCCACATCGGCGCAATCAGTAAATCCTTCGGACCATCGCCGGTAATCCGGTGAATCACCATTTCCGGCGGCAGAAGCTCCAGACAGTCAATAATCATTTCACAGTATTCATCCATGGAAAATACCGGAAAATGCGTCTTTTCATAATAAGCGGCTAAATCGGTGCCGGATAATACATGAAGCAGCTGTAGCTTGATTCCCCAGACCGGGAGGTTTGCAATTGCCTGAACGGAAGCAGACATCATTTCTCTGGTTTCGTGGGGCAGTCCTAAAATCAGATGAACAATCACCTTGATAGAAAGGGCGTGAAGGGCGAAGAGACTTTTTTGAAAAGTCTCATAAGTAAAGCCGCTTCGTGTAAACTCTCTGGTGTCATCATGGATTGTCTGTAAACCAAGTTCCACCCAGACGGTTTTCTTTTCATTGATTTCGGCAAGTAGTGAAAGAATCTCAGGCTGCAGACAGTCAGGTCTTGTGGCAATGGAAATAATAACCACATCCGGGTCATTTACTGCCTGCATATAAAGATTCCGCAGGTGTTCCACAGAACCATAAGTATTCGTGAATGCCTGAAAATATGCAATGAATTTGTTACAGTTTCTTTTTGCTCTCAGAATCCTTTTTTCAGTTTCTAACTGCTCTGTGATAGAAAGTGTGGGAGAGGCGGCGAAATCTCCGGAACCACCGGCAGAGCAGAAAATACAGCCTCTGGTATCTAAGCGTCCGTCACGGTTGGGACAACTGAGTCCGGCATTTAATGCAATCCGGTATACCTTTTCGTGATATGTATTTTTTAAATAGTAGTCCAGAGAGTGGTAGCGCTTCTCCCCCCACAGTGTAATCGTGCCGTTTTTCATTAGCGGATGTGTGATTTGACTGCCTGGCTTACCACTTCGGCAACACGCGGGTCAAATGCTTCCGGCATAATAAAGTCTTCATTTAATTCTTCATCAGATACTAACCCTGCAATTGCTTTTGCAGCAGCAAGCTTCATTTCTTCTGTAATCTGGGAAGCGTGTCCTTCTAAAGCACCTTTGAAGATTCCCGGGAAAGCAACAACGTTGTTTACCTGATTCGGGAAATCACTTCTTCCGGTTCCGACCACTTTAGCACCTGCAGCTTTGGCAAGGTCTGGCATGATTTCCGGAGTAGGATTTGCCATGGCAAAAAGAATCGCATCTTTATTCATGGATGCAACCATTTCCTGAGTCACGATATTCGGTGCGGAAACACCAACGAAGATATCAGCACCCTTTAATGCATCGGCAAGGGTACCGGATTCATTGGAAAGGTTGGTAACTTCGGTCATTTTCTTCTGCATCCAGTTTAAGTCAGGATAATCTTTGCCGATGATTCCCATGCGGTCACACATAATAACATTTTTAAAGCCGTAAGTCAGTAACAGTTTGGTGATGGCAACACCGGCAGAACCGGCACCATTTACAACAACGCGGCAGTTTCTTTTTCTTTTCCGGTTACTTTTAATGCGTTGATGATTCCGGCAAGAACAACAATAGCAGTACCATGCTGGTCGTCATGGAAGACCGGAATATCAAGCATTTCCTTTAAACGCTCTTCAATTTCAAAACAACGTGGAGCGGAAATATCCTCTAAGTTGATGCCGCCGAATCCCGGAGCAATATTTTTAACAGTTTTTATAATTTCTTCGGTATCTTGTGTGTCAAGGCAGATTGGAACAGCGTTGACATTTCCGAATTCTTTAAACAGTACACATTTTCCTTCCATAACCGGCATGGCTGCGTACGGTCCGATGTTTCCAAGACCAAGAACAGCACTTCCGTCTGATACAACGGCAACGGTGTTGGCTTTCATGGTATAAGTATAAGCTTCTTCTTTATTTTCTGCGATGATACGGCAAGGTGCCGCAACACCAGGTGTGTATGCGATAGATAAATCTTCCCGGGTCTTTACCGGTGTCTTGGAGATGGTTTCTAATTTTCCATTCCATTTTTTATGCATTTCAATTGCTTTTTCGTTGGTATCCATAGTTCGTCTCCTTTTCTTAGCCATTGATTACTTCCGTCTAGTATCATATCATTAAAAAATTTTTAAAGCAAGAAAAAGGACTTCCTATTTGAAAGAAACTGTTGTATAATACGAAAAGACGAATCTTACGTTCCAATTATTTTTATTTCAAAAAGAAATCCCAATTATTTAGCAGATAATCAAATAAGCAAGAGGTAAGGAGAATAGAATGAGAGAGAAGTATGAAAGTCTTTCTGCGGCAGTGCTGCGTGAACTGGCGAAAGCAAGGGGAATGAAAGGAATTTCTACCTTAAAGAAAGCTGAGTTAGTAGAAGCGATGCTGGCGGAAGATGAAAAGGAAGCAAAGGTGCAGGAAGCAAAGAAAGAAGCAGAAGGCACAACAGAAACTACGGAGCAGGTAGCAGAAACCAGAACCTATCGCGCAGAACGTCCGCACCGGGAAAATGCAGCGAGGGGACATGAGGGCGAGATGCGTCGAAGCACAGTAAGACATACACCGGATGAGCATATTTCGGAAAAAGATGAAACGGAGCGTGTGGCAGAAGAAAACAAGGACTTAGACAGCGGTGTGAAGGCACATGGAATTCTTGAAGTTATGCCGGATGGATTCGGATTTATCCGTTGTGAAAATTATCTGCCGGGAGAGCATGATGTCTATGTTTCTCCATCCCAGATTCGTAAGTTCAATCTGAAAACCGGAGATATTGTGACCGGAAATACCAGAATTAAGACACAGGCTGAGAAATTCTCCGCATTATTATACATTACTTCTATTAATGACCTGCATCCGTCAGAGGCTGTAAAACGGAAGAATTTTGAAGATTTAACTCCGATTTTTCCGGATGAGAGAATCCGGCTTGAGACAAGCCATAGTGCAATGGCAATGCGAATTGTAGATTTAGTATCTCCGATTGGTAAGGGACAGCGTGGAATGATTGTTTCCCCACCAAAAGCAGGTAAGACTACATTATTAAAAGGTGTGGCGCAGGCAGTAAAACAGAATAATCCGGAGATGCATCTGATTATCTTATTAATTGATGAGCGGCCGGAGGAAGTTACCGATATTAAGGAAGCAATTGAAGGACCGAATGTAGAAGTTATTTATTCTACCTTTGACGAATTGCCGGAGCATCATAAGAGAGTATCCGAGATGGTAATTGAGAGAGCAAAACGTCTGGTAGAACATAAGAAGGATGTTATGATTCTCTTAGACAGTATTACAAGACTTGCAAGAGCATATAACCTTACAGTTCCGCCAAGCGGAAGAACCTTATCCGGTGGTCTTGACCCGGCAGCCCTCCATATGCCGAAGCGTTTCTTTGGTGCAGCACGTAATATGCGTGAGGGCGGAAGCCTTACGATCCTTGCAACAGCACTGGTAGATACCGGAAGCAAGATGGATGATGTTGTTTACGAGGAATTTAAGGGAACCGGTAACATGGAACTGGTGCTTGACCGTAAGTTATCTGAGAAACGTGTATTCCCTGCAATTGACATTGTAAAATCCGGTACAAGAAGAGAAGACCTCTTACTGACACAGGAAGAGCAGGAGGCTGTATTTATTATGCGTAAGGCAATCAATGGCATGCGTACCGATGAAGCGGTTGAGAGCATCTTAAATATGTTTGTCCGGACGAAAAACAACCGGGAATATATCCAGACTGTAAAAAAGACAAAATTTGTTTAAAAACACTTGCATAACAGCTTTTCCTATGCTACAATGAATAAGCTGTTTATTCGGAAACTAAACAGTATCGCACTTAAATTAGACAAATGTCGTAATTGCGAAGCAATTCATATATGAGAGGTGAGAGACATGAGAGAAGGAATCCATCCAGATTATTATCAGGCAACAGTTACATGTAACTGTGGTAACACATTCGTAACTGGTTCAACCAAAGAGGATATTCACGTTGAAATTTGTTCCAAATGCCATCCATTCTATACTGGACAGCAGAAAGCTAACCAGGCTCGTGGACGTATTGAGCAGTTCAATAAGAAATACGGCATGAAATAGAAATTGCACAATGTGACTGAAAGATAAGGTTGAGGTTTCTAATCTCAACCTTTTTTTAGAAACAGGAAGAGAGGTCACACATGAAATATTCGGGAATCGGTGGACAGGCAGTTTTAGAAGGCGTAATGATGAAAAATAAGGAAAAGTACGCCGTGGCAGTCCGGAAGCCGGATGGAGAGATTACCGTTGATACCAAAGAGTATTATGGACTGATTAAAAACAAGACATTGCGGAACATTCCGATTTTACGTGGAGTGTTAAGTTTTGTGGAGTCTTTGACGCTTGGAATATCAACGCTTACATATTCCGCATCGTTCTTTGAAGAGGATGAGGAAGATACCAAAGCAAAAAAGAAAGAATTATCAAAAGAGGCAGCAGCAAAAAAAGAAAAAGCAGAAATGGGTATTACTGTTGCATTTTCCTTTGTACTTGCCATTGGAATCTTTATGATTCTGCCATATTATCTTTCTTTGATTTTTCAGAAATTTATTACATCCCATGTGGCACTGGCGCTGATTGAAGGTATCATCCGAATGATGATTTTTTTGGCATATATTGCTTCAATTTCCTTAATGAAGGATATCCAGCGTGTATTCATGTATCACGGAGCAGAGCACAAATGCATTAACTGCATTGAACATGGAATGGAGCTGAATGTAGAAAACGTGAGAAAGAGTTCCAGACTGCATAAGCGGTGTGGTACAAGTTTTCTCCTGTTTGTAATGATTATCAGTATTATTTTCTTTGCATTTATTGATGTAAAGAGCCGGATTTTGAAGGTAGTGCTTCGTTTGCTGCTGATACCGGTGATTGCTGGTGTGTCATATGAATTTATCCGGCTTGCCGGAAAAAGTGATAATCCGGTAGTGAATTTCTTAAGTAAACCTGGATTGTGGCTGCAGAGGCTTACAACAAGAGAACCGGATGATTCTATGATTGAGGTTGGTATTGTTTCCGTGGAAGCAGTATTTGACTGGAAAAAATATTTGAGCGAAATGTAAAAGAAAAGGGCGTAATATATGACTTATAGAGAGGCAGTGGAATTTGGTACAAAGTGTCTTACAGATGCAGGAGTGCCGGATGCCGCACTGGATGCATGGTATCTTTTACAGATGGTATGCAGGATTGAACGCAGTTACTACTACGTTCACGGGGAAGAAGATATTACACAGGATGCTCAGAAAGAATATGAGATTGCAGTACAGAAACGTGCCGAGCATATTCCGTTACAGTATATTATTGGAGAACAGGAATTTATGGGGCTTCGATTCAAAGTAAATTCCAATGTTCTGATACCGCGGCAGGATACCGAGACTTTAGTGGAGCAGGTATTGAAGATTGTAAAGCCGGGGATGAAAGTATTAGACCTTTGTACAGGGTCTGGTTGTGTATTAATCAGTGTGTTGAAAAATGCACCGGAACTTACCGGTGTTGGAAGTGATATTTCGAAAACTGCATTGCTGGTAGCGAAAGAAAATGCAAAGATGCATGAAGTGGATGCGGACTGGATACGCAGTGATTTATTTGATAATATTACCGAGACTTTTGATGTAATCATGGCGAATCCGCCTTATATACCGACAGGAGAGATTCTGTCACTGATGCCGGAGGTGCGGGATTTTGAGCCGGAAAACGCATTGGATGGCGGAGCGGATGGTCTTGATTTTTATCGGAAGATTGCCGGACAGGTAAAGGATTATTTGAATCCTGGCGGATATGTTTACATGGAAATTGGTTATGACCAGGGAGAAGCAGTCTCTGAGCTGATGCGTAACGCAGGATTTACAGAAGTTGAAGTAATCAAAGACCTTGCACGAAATGATCGTGTGGTAAAAGGGAAAGGAAATTAAAATGTTTGATCGTTTAGAGGATTTATTGATTCGTTATGAAGAGTTGATGAGTGAGTTAAGTGAACCGGATGTGGCAAATAATCCGGAGCGTTTTCGTAAGCTGATGAAGGAGCAGAGTGATCTGACACCTATCGTGGAAGCTTATAAAGAATATAAACAGTGCAAGCAGAATATTGAAGATTCTCTTGCAATGCTGGACGAAGAGACAGATGAAGAAATGAAAGAACTTGCCAAAGAGGAATTAAATGATTCCAAGGCAAGAGTAGAAGAATTAGAGCAGAAACTGAAAATTCTTCTTCTTCCAAAGGATCCGAATGATGATAAGAATGTCATTGTGGAAATCCGTGCCGGTGCCGGCGGAGATGAGGCAGCTTTGTTTGCAGCTGAGATTTACCGTATGTATGTCCATTATGCAGAGAGCAGACGCTGGAAAGTTGAGACGATGGAATGCGAAGAAATCGGAATCGGTGGAATGAAGAGTGTTACTTTCATGATTACCGGACAGGGTGCTTACTCTGTTATGAAATATGAATCTGGTGTACATCGTGTACAGCGTGTACCTGAGACAGAGTCCGGTGGACGTATCCATACTTCTACTATTACAGTAGCAGTAATGCCGGAAGCAGAAGAAGTAGATGTCCAGATTGATGAAAAGGATATCCGAATCGACGTTATGCGTGCATCCGGAAACGGTGGACAGTGTGTCAATACTACAGACTCTGCAGTTCGTCTGACTCATTACCCAACCGGAATTGTAATCTACAGCCAGACAGAGAAATCACAGCTTCAGAATAAAGAGAAAGCATTTGCACTTTTACGTGCCAAATTATACGACATAGAATGCCAGAAGGCGCATGATGCAGAAGCAGAAGCCAGAAGAAGCCAGATTGGTACCGGTGACCGTTCTGAGAAGATTCGTACTTACAACTTCCCACAGGGACGTGTAACCGACCACAGAATCAATCTTACCCTTTATAAACTGGACAAGATTATGAATGGCGATATCCAGGAAATCTTAGATGCGCTGATCGCAGCCGACCAGGCAGCAAAATTAGCTAAGATGAATGAGAATTAATATGAATTAGTAAGAATCAAGAAAAGCGGTCTTTTGGTTAGGTCAAAGGATTGCTTTTTTCTTGCTTTACAGGAAATTGCTTTCCTGTAAAGTAAAAAACGCTTCGCGAGGATGCGCACTGCGGCGTATAAGGTAGATGTCGCAAGCGACCGCCGCAGGTGTGAGAATGTGCCAAGGTACATTCTTTGTTGTGGGTATTAGGATACTTTGGAGAGTCAAGTATTAGAGTCTATAAGAAAAACAAGAATGGAAGAGTAAATAGAAATCTCCCTTTTTACAAAAGTGTGTCTGATGCATACTAACTCATAATTATACGAAACACCACTCTTTTATTCATTTTTCTATTCACTTCTTACTAATGGGTATTCATTTTTACTTTAAGTTGTCGTGCAATTTATTAGAATGGAATTTTTGAAAGAGCCAGCATCTTGAATGGGCTGACTCTTTCAATGTCACCTGTAATTGACAAACTGGAATTTACTTGTTTTTCTTCTCTTTGCTGCGTCTCACTAATGCGATAAATAGTTCAATGACTCCGCCACATAGCCATATGATACCTAACGCAATATTTTCTGCCCAGAACCAAAACGGTGACATAACAATCCATGTAATCGCTAAAATAAAAATTCCCCTACTGCTCATGATTTTCCTCCTGAAACTCCGATTTGTATAACAGTAGTCTAACACACGTTGTTTAAAAATACTACAGCCAAGCCAATGTCTGTAATTTGCCCTAAAATTTCATTTTATGGAATTTGGACTACTTGATTTTCTAATTGCTTACGCAATTCGTGAAATGTATAATTATACTGTTGATACATCAGACACACAAATGTAAATAGGGACTTTGAAAAAACTTCGAGATATTTTCTACATGCTTAAATCCATTCAGACAGCACGGACAGGCAAAAATCCTGCTCATCTTATCCCGAAGAGTTTCATAATCTCTCTTTTCTACCAGTTCATCCAGTTCTTCTTCTCTGAAAAATTCATTATCCCGGTTTTTCATGCATTCCCCTCCGACACGATTCGACACTTTTTATCTGTTTTTATAATAATTACGAATAACCTGCCTGTAAACTACCCGAAAGTGTAGGTTTTTCATTTACCCGGGAATTTTTTAAAACAGGGAATTTAAAACACTTGACCGGAAGATAAGTTCAAGTGCAAGAATTGCACTGCACAGTAAAACAGCAAGAGTCAGCTATTGCAAACTCTTGCTGTTCGAATATACCTTTAAAAAAGGGACTATTAATATTTCTATTTTCTCTGTAATCGTTTCTGCAGCACGCCCTTTGGGTCTTTGATTAAAAACATTACCAGCCAGATGATTAATCCTAAGACTACTACGGATATCCCCAGGAAAAAATCATTCAGCATGTCCACCGGTTCCGGTGTAAAATACGCTGCCTTTAATTCTATGTACTCAACTACCGCATCTACCAGCCACATCAGTGTGGCGCCCCAGTACATAAGACTTAAGGCTCCTATTCGCATCTCGTTGGTGCCGTCCTTAAAATACCATACCAAAGTTACAATCACTGCCGCAATGGCTGCCGTAAGCAAAGTCATTACTGAACCTCCTTACCTGCACCGATAACCGGGCGCTTCTCAATTACATTGGATACTGCCACCATACCAGCCCACACTGCCGTAACAAGTACTGCCATGGCAACACCGGTTGTTGCCATCTCATGGAGCATTGCCATCGCATCCTCCGGATTTCCTGCTGCTGTTAAAAATGGGAACCATGGTGTCACTTCGCCATGCCAGATATGTTCAAATGCCAGAAGTGCAGAACCGCCCCAAAGCATATGATTTAACCATTTTAATTTATGAGAAAATGGTGTCTTGCTGTTCTCACTTAAGGTAAGCTCCTCTTTATTTGCGCGTTCCTCTTTCCCCTTTACCACATGCTCTGCAATTGTGGTAACTGCAGCTTCCGTTGCCGGAACTAAAAAACATGCCATATTTATATCCTCCTTATAAAACTGATACTTTTATTATATGAGGGAATTTTCTCAAAGTCAATTGTATTCTGCTGTTTCTGCGGGTTTCTTTCTGCTGCACTTCCATTCCAGAATATATACAATCACCGTAAGAATTGCGGACATTATCAACAAAAAGTAGAAATTTATTCCACGGGACACACACATGGATGCCGTAAGAAAAGTTCCCGGAAATACCCCGGCGAAAATGCTCTTATACATCAGCTCCGTAATTCCCTGTGCCCCCGGCAATGGCAGCATATCCACGGCGATATAGACGGATGCCTGGAGCATCATGACTGTAAGCACATCTGTGCCTTTTAAATGAAAGCCAAGATATACAAGATAAGTCAGGAAAAATACACTGCATCTTTGCAGCACAGTGAATAATGTGGCCGCCACGATTTTTCCCTTATGTCCGGCAAAAAACTGCACGGTCTCACGGTATTTTTCCACAAAGCCGGAGAGTTTCCCGATTCGCTCCTCCGAATGCTTCAGCAGATGAATCCGCACGCAGAACCGCTCTACTCCTGTCACAATATTGTGAAACAGCTTTGGCCCGAACATCACGATTAAAAGAAAAATCACCAGCACTGTATTTAACAGAAGTCCCAGATAAAAAAGCCACATATAGCTTCCCAGATAATTCTTTAGCGGATGATAGCCAAACAGCAGCATGAAAAGTCCAATCACCACCAGCACAAATTTGTAAAGCACTGCTACCGTCATTAAGACTACCGTACTTTCCGATATCTTTAACCCATCTTTTTTCATATGATAGAGCTGCATCGGCTGTCCGCCTGTGGCGGACGGTGTGATTCCAGAATAGAAAAATCCGATAAAAGAATATTTGATGCACCTGCCTGCTGCAATGGGATTTCCCAGTGTACGCAGAAGATAGCAGATTATCAGCCCTTCTGCCGATACGAAGAAAATCCCCAGACCCATGGCTCCAAAGAGATACCACACATCCATTTTTCTTACTGCCTTTGCAACCTCTGTCATATCATTTCCCTTACAGATAGCAGAGAAAGTCAGTGCCGCCAGTAAGAGAAACAGCAGGACACTGATGAGATTCTTTTTATTCTTATGCAATTTCTGTCCGATACTGCTCCATACGGATGAGCTGCTTAAGTTCTCCTTCATAGATGACCTCTTTCTGCTCTAATTCATAAAAATCTTTTGGAGTTACCAATGAAAAATGCTTCGAAAAAAGCTTTAATCCATTCTCCTCAAGCACCCGGGCAACAAAGGAGGAACAGGTATAGCGTTTCTCCCGGAAGAATTCCTTCTGCAATAAAATAAAAGGCAGTCCTGCGATGCAGTAATGATATTTGTAGCGGTTTTCATAGCATTTTTTCAACTGCTTTCTGATATTTTCCTTCTGCTCTTTTGTGCAGTCTATGGCAAATATCATATAACGCGCCGTTGGAAATGCCCGCATGATTTTCTCCTTTTCTTCCCGCTCGAAGCCCGCCAGAAGCGGTATTGAAGGAAATCTTCTTCCCACACTGTAGCACTCATCCAGCATCTCGTCCATGCCAAGCACCACATGTATGTAATCCTGCCGAATAGCTTTGCGGATCATCCATGCAAACAGCCCCGGCGTATCTACTAATCCGATGTATAATTTTTCCATTTTCTTATCCTCTTGTACAATTCCTGCTGTTTCTTATATTGCTTTTATGCAGCCTTATGCTGAAGTTTTTGCATTGTTGGCTGTCCTGTTTCTTACTGGAACTGGTACATTTTCCGTGCCAGGCGATAGCCGGTCAGGGTTACAAAGCCGCCTGCCGCACCACCCGGCAGATAAGTAAATCCGCTTAATCTCCGGTATTTTAAAATGCTATAAAGCTTTGGATGCAGTGCCTTTATATGCTCCCAGAGATTCTCCCGTTTCGCATAAGCTTCCTTATCTCCAATCAGCAGCAGGTGGATGGAAGAAATTGCCATCATGACAGAGATATTTCTTGTCATATAGGCTGCCAGCTTCGGATAAGTTTTTGACACCTCACCAAGGTTCACACAGTCTGACACCAGTTTGGTTACCTTAATCTGCTGGTCAATCCGCTTCATTAAGACTTTTTCATTTACGGACTGGTCATCTCTTCCCAGAAAATAGTGATACAAATCCAGATTCAGATAGCAGATATTTTTTACATAAGGTAATGGTTTATATGCAAATATGTTATCCACATAAAAAGTATGCTTCGGCAATTGCAGCCTGCAGTCCCGCAATATCTGGGTGCGGTAAAGCAACGCATGCATCACAAGGTACTGGGACGGCTTAAAATTGCCCATGTCATTCCAGGTACAAAGCTTCTTCTCCGGAAATACATTGGTATAGCGCATTGGCTTTGTCCTGTTCTCATAAAGGTGGTCATAGACGTAATTGCAGACTACCAGATCCACTTCTTTTTCCTGCCATTCCCATTCCCGAAGCTCTGAAAGAAGCTCCTTTAAACTTTCCTCATCCAGCCAGTCATCGGAATCCACCACTTTAAAATAAGTTCCTGTGGCTGCCTCAAGTCCTGCATTTACGCCGGAACCATGTCCACCGTTTTCTTTATGTATGACTTTCACAATATCCGGATATTCCTTTGCATACTCGTCGGCAATCTCTCCGGTTCTGTCGGTAGAGCCGTCATCTACAATGATAATTTCCCCTTCCTCTTTGCATACCAGAAGAGAATCTATGCAACGTTTCATATAATCCTGTGAATTGTAACAAGGTACTGTAAATGTAATTTTCTTCATTTTCCTAACCTCCTGTATCTCTGTTAACTAAAACGAATAAACTTTCCTTTTGTCTTCAATTTTCTTTTTGTGTATTACTCCATTAAT
>NZ_QTVB01000037.1:0-20144 GCF_003435965.1 Roseburia sp. AF42-8 | reverse complement strand
TGCTGGATAAATTACAGAATATATATTACAATTAAAAAAATACCGGAGGTACAAAATGGAAAAAGAAGAATTATATCGTTATGTGGATCATACTGCGTTAAAAGCCTTTACCACATGGAAGGACATAGAAAAATTATGTGAAGAAGCAATAAAATACCATACCGCATCGGTCTGTATCCCAAGCTGTTACATCAGCCGGGTAAAAGAAACTTACGGCGATAAAATCAAAATCTGTACCGTAGTAGGATTTCCGTTAGGATATGCGAACACTGAAGGAAAGCTGGCAGAGACAAAGAAAGCATTGGAAGACGGCGCAGACGAAATTGATATGGTAATTAATATCTGCGATGTAAAGAATGGGGCATATCATAAAGTAGAAGAGGAAATCCGTCTTTTAAAAGAGGCAACAGGAGGTAGGATCTTAAAGGTTATTATCGAAACCTGTTATCTTACAAAAGAAGAAAAGATTGCCATGTGCCATGCGGTAACCAATGCCGGAGCAGATTTTATCAAGACATCTACCGGATTTGGAACGGCAGGTGCTACCATGGAAGATGTATTATTAATGAAAGAACACATTGGAGCAGAGGTTAAGATTAAGGCGGCCGGAGGAATCCGTACCAAAGAAGATATGGAAAATTATATTAAGGCAGGCTGTTCACGGCTTGGCACAAGTTCTGCCGTTGATATTCTGGGATAGCAGATATTAAGAGCAATGAAGAATGATAAGATAATGAAAAAAATTGTAAAACAGAAATAATTTAGAAAAGGTGAGTGTCATGGAGACGGACAAAAGACAATTATTAGAAGCGGCAAAAGAAGCCAAAAAATATTCCTATGCACCGTATTCCAATTTTCATGTAGGTGCAGCCCTTTATTGTAAGGATGGCAGTATCTATACCGGATGTAATATCGAGAATGCAGCCTTTACGCCGACAAACTGTGCGGAGCGGACAGCAGTTTTTAAAGCAGTATCGGAAGGAAAAAAAGATTTTCTGGCGATTGCTGTAGTAGGCGATAGGGAAGAACCGCTTACACCTTGTGGTGTCTGCCGGCAGGTGTTGACGGAATTTGTAGATGGAAGCACGTTTGAGGTAATTATGGAAGATGGAGCTGGCGGTATCAAAGTTATGAAATTAGAAGAGCTTTTTCCGGCATCCTTTTCACCGAAAGATCTGCAATCATAAATTGTTCCACAATTTGACAGGAATTTTACATTGAAAAACAACACATATTAGAGTATAATAACAATTACAAAAAGCAGATAGTTTTATGCCTGGGATGTTCGACACGCCTGTTATTTTGAACCTACATTTACTTTAAACGGGATTCCAATATTTCCAATAGGATGTCAGGCCTCCGTTTGCAGTGGAAGGCAGAGTATTGGTTGAGGTTACCCACCTAGCTTTGCTAGGAGTCAAAATACAGGAAACGGCATTTTGGGTATATTTGCTAAAGATAAGGTATGAATAGACGAAAGAATCTTTGTGTACAAAAGAATCATAAGGTACGGAAGATAAACATATAGTATACCAAAGAAGCATGTTTACAAAAGAACCGAAAATACAAAAGAGAAAAAAGAAGCTGCTGAAAAGCAGCTTCTTTTCTGCAACAGGCAATAAAGGAGTTATTATGCGAAAAGTGAAAAGTAAAAAAAGTAATTATCTGTTGCTGTTTTGTGGAGCACTTCTGGTTCTTATACTGGTGGTTCTGATAACGGATACAAAAGGGGAGAAAAATGGATATTCCGAACAATGTGTTTATCGGAATGAGATTCCCTCCTTGCTGCAGTTTACTTATTATTCCAAGGACGAATGGGCTGAGAAACTGCCGCAACAGGGAACACTTACCTATGATGATGTAAGTGGCATTCTGGAATTGCTTCATTTAAAAGAATATATTCCTTTGGATGATTCGAAAAAAAACATTGACCGGGCAGCCTGGTTTGCTATATATGATGAAATTTTAAGTTATCTTGATACCGATACGTCTGTCTTAAAAAAGGACATTCTTGTATTGAAAAAAGAAAAAAAACAGCTTACCACACAGGATGGCACTTATGCCATTATATCCAATCCAAAGTGGTATCAAAAGCTTCACAGTTATGGTGTTTATCTGTTGGAGGATAAAGTAATCGGGGTCGCCGCAAAGGATAAAGAAGATGTGGCATTGAAAAATGCCTATCTCATTTCAAATATAGAAGGAAATCTTACATTTCTTTATCAGGGAACAGAATACCAGCTGCCGGTTGATACCGATGAAGAATTATCAAATGTCGTAGCAGACATTTTTTCAGTGAAAAAGAGATACATAAAATCAGCCGGAAGGAAGATACCATTACCGGAAAGCTGATATCAAAAACAGATACTGCAATGGAGATTAAGGGATATGGACAAGTTGCGATAGATAAAGCCATGAAAATATATGCAACTTATGATGGAATCCGGGAAGTCTCCATGGATGCGCTGATGCTGGAAAACATGGAAATTACATTTGTAGTGGCAGAAAAACAGATCTGTGCCATTCTTTTGACAGAGCCTGCTAAAATAGAAAACATCCGTGTTTTGTTATTAGACAATGATAATATGTTCCGCTCTGACGTATCCTTAGTATCGGATGTGCCGGTGCATCTTTATTATGGAGAAACAGAAACTGTATTAGAAGCAGGCAGCGTGATTACGGCGTCCAATTATGCCAATATACTTGCAACATCGTCTGTTTCATTAGTCGCAGAGGATGGCACATCGCCATTCTATTTTACTGACAATCAGGGCAATCGCATATCTCCGGCTTATGCAGGCAGCATGGAGCTTCGTATGTATCCGGAAGGATATACCGTGGTAAATGTAGTGGATTTAGAATCCTATGTAAAGGGCGTTATTCCAAGCGAGGTTCCATCTTCTTATGGAATGGAAGCCTTAAAAGCACAGGCTGTCTGTGCCAGAAGCTATGCTTATATCCAGATGATGCACAATAAATATGAAGCTTATGGAGCACATGTAGATGACAGTGTGAATTTTCAGGTGTATAATAAGCAGAATCAGACACCGGAAACGGTAGCTGCGGTAGATGAGACGAAAGGTCAGGTACTTTCTTATAAAGGTGATATTATAGAGACTTATTATTATTCCACATCCTATGGCCATACCGGAGATTACGAAGCCTGGAATCTTGATAAAGATGCTTATGGTTATTTGCAGGGCGTCTGGGTGCGCAGTGAAGAAAATCCCATTGATTTATCGGATGAAAAAAGCTTCTTGGATTATATCAGTAACGTAGACAGTGCCTGCTATGAATCGGATTTGAAATATTTCCGTTGGAATACTGTGCTTGATTTCCAGGGAAAAGATGAGACATTGCTTCATACGATAGCCGATAGAAAAGAGCACCAGCCAGAGGCAATTAGTTATTATAAAGATACATCTAAGACGGAAACAACAGACAGTTGCAGCAACTTTGGCTCATTGCAGGCAATAAAGGTGGTAAAACGCAATCAGAGTGGTGTTATTTTAGAACTGGAACTTGATTTCCAGAATGGTGCAGTCAGCGTACAGTCCGAATATAATATGCGTGCAATTTTGGGTTGTGGTATTACGAATATTAACCTTTTGGATGGAAGCAGTGTGGAAATGAGTATTCTGCCCAGTGCTTATATCAGTATACAGGAAAAAGGGGATGGAACTTATGCAGTCCTTGGCGGTGGTTACGGTCATGGCATTGGCATGAGCCAGAATGGGGCACAAAAGCTTTGCGGGCAGGGCTTTGATTATAAAAGGATATTAAATTATTTTTATCAGGATACAGAATTGACTGAGTTATATCAGCCACAAAATACGACGAAGGAAGAAGGGGGTGCATAAGTTTGCTCTGGAAACTGATTGGAAATGTAAAATCATTTTTAGATAAATGTAAACGGGATAATATCAATGCATTTGCAGCACAGGCAGCATTTTTTATCCTCTTATCCAGTATCCCGTTTCTTATGGTGTTCAGTTCCCTTTTGCAGTACACGCCGGTAACGGAAGGGATGATTTTACAGATTGTAAATGAAACAATGCCTGAATATATTGCGCCGTTTCTGGTAAATATTATCAATGAAGTCTATACCAAATCCTTTGGAATCGTATCGATTGCAGCCATTGCAGCAGTGTGGTCGGCAGCCAAGGGTGTGCAGTATATGGCAAATGGGTTGAATGTGGTAAATGATATTGTGGAGACCAGAAACTGGTTTGTTCTCCGTTTCTGGGCGATTATTTATACCGTTGTATTTGTCATTGCTATTGTAATCTCGCTGGTATTACTGGTATTTGGCAAATCATTAGAACATCTTCTGGTGAAGCATATTCCGATAATGACACATATTGTAAGCCTCATATTTGAACGTGGAAGCCTTATTATGATACTGGTGTTAGTCATTCTCTTTGTAGTGATTTTTACATTGATACCAAACCGTAAGGCAACCTTTCGTTCCCAGCTTCCGGGTGCAGTACTTTGTGCCATTGCCTGGTGTGTGTTTTCTGCCGGATTATCTATCTATGTGAATTATTTTAATGGATTTTCCATGTATGGAAGCCTGACTACATTGGTATTAATTATGTTGTGGATGTATTTTTGCATGTATATCCTGATGTTATGTGCGGAATTTAATGTGGTATTCGACGAATATATTGCAGGATTCATACAGCAGAAGAAGGAGCGGAAACGGGATAAAAAATAACTTGAAGTTTTAGAAACCCTGTGGTATTATAACATTTAGTGAAAAAGTAAAAGGCAATGAAAGTGTTCAGTAGGTTATTGTACTTTTTAAAGAGAGAGGAAATCATCGGCTGAAAGTTTCCTTAAGGTAAGGCAGTAATTGAATTTCGCACGGAAGCTGCACAGGTGAATGTTAGTAGTCTGTGACGTGATACGCGTTAAGTATTTATAAGTGTCTAATGATTTAGAAATCAGGGTGGTACCGCGGAGTAATTTCGTCCCTATGGGAAGAAAATGCTTCGCGTTTTTTACGTGAAAAATTCGCAAAGCGTATTTCTCGTAGTTTATTTATGAATGAAATAAAATGATAGAAGGAGATATTATTATGAAAGAAAAGCTGCAGAAAATCAGGGAAGAGGCAATTCATCAGATTGAATCATCCGGCGAACTTGGCAAACTGAATGATGTCAGAGTTGCATTTCTCGGAAAGAAAGGTGAACTCACCGCAGTATTAAAAGGAATGAAGGATGTTGCACCGGAGGACAGACCTCTGGTAGGACAGCTGGTAAACGAGACCAGGGAAGCTATTGAAAAGAAATTAGATGAGACAAAGCAGAAATTAGAAGCTGCCCAGATGGAACTGAAATTAAAACATGAAGTAATTGATGTTACACTTCCGGCTAAAAAGAACCGTGTCGGCCATCGTCATCCGAATACCATTGCATTGGAAGAAGTAGAGCGTATCTTTACCGGTATGGGCTATGAAGTAGTGGAAGGACCGGAAGTAGAATATGATTATTATAACTTTGAAGCGTTAAATATTCCTGCAAATCATCCTGCAAAAGACGAGCAGGATACGTTCTATATTAATGATAAAATCGTGCTTCGTACCCAGACTTCACCGGTACAGGTCCGTGTCATGGAAAAAGGCAAGCTTCCAATCCGTATGATTGCACCGGGAAGAGTATTCCGTGCAGATGAAGTAGATGCAACCCATTCACCATCTTTCCACCAGATTGAGGGAATGGTAATCGATAAGAATATTACATTTGCAGATTTAAAGGGAACGCTGCAGGAGTTTGCAGCCCGTCTGTTCGGACCGGAAACCAAAGTAAAATTCCGTCCGCATCACTTCCCGTTTACAGAGCCAAGTGCAGAGATGGATGTCACCTGCTTTAAATGTGGCGGTAAAGGATGCCGTTTCTGTAAGGGAGAGGGATGGATTGAAATCTTAGGCTGTGGAATGGTTCATCCGAAGGTGCTTCGTATGAGCGGTATTGATCCGGAAGAATATTCAGGATTTGCATTCGGAGTTGGTCTTGAGCGTATTGCTTTATTGAAATATGAAATTGATGATATGCGTCTCTTGTATGAGAATGATGACCGTTTCTTAAGACAGTTTTAATGAACAGGGAAGTTGAAGGGACATGCTTCCTGTAGTCGGAAAGAAAAGAACACAGTAGAGAGTTGATAGAAGGAGAAACAATATGAATACATCATTAAAATGGATAGAAGCTTTGGTTCCGGGACTTAATGTAGATGCACAGGAATATACCGATGCAATGATTCTGTCCGGTTCAAAAGTAGAATTTTACAAGAAAATGGATGCCGATTTAGAGAAAATCGTCGTTGGACAGATTAAGAAAATCGAGCCGCATCCGGATGCTGATAAATTAATTATCTGTCAGGTAGATGTGGGAACAGGTGAGGACGTACAGATTGTAACCGGTGCTCCGAATGTAAAAGAAGGAGATAAAGTTCCGGTTGTATTAGATGGCGGACGTGTTGCCGGTGGACATGATGGAAAGATGACAGAAGGCGGCATCAAAATAAAAAAAGGGAAATTAAGAGGAATTGAGTCCAATGGAATGATGTGCTCCATTGAAGAACTTGGTTCTACCCGTGATATGTATCCGGAAGCTCCGGAATATGGTATCTACATCTTCGCAGAGGATGAGGTAAAACCGGGTGATGATGCAATTAAAGCATTAGGCCTTGACGATACTATTGTGGAATATGAGATTACAAACAACCGTGTAGACTGTTTCTCAATCCTTGGAATTGCCAGAGAAGCAGCAGCAACCTTTAAGAAAGAATTTGTACCGCCGGTTGTAACTGAGACCGGAAATGATGAGGATGTCAATGACTATATTAAAGTAAATGTAGTAGACAAAGAATTATGTCCTCGTTATACCGCCCGTGTGGTAAAGAATATTAAGATTGCTCCATCACCAAAGTGGATGCAGCGCAGACTTGCAGCCCAGGGAATCCGTCCAATCAATAACATTGTGGACATTACCAACTATGTTATGGAAGAATACGGACAGCCGATGCATGCATATGACTGGGATACCATCGAGGGAAAAGAGATTGTTGTAAGACGTGCCGGAAAAGGCGAATTATTTACAACTTTGGATGGTCAGGAGCGTACTTTGGATGAAAACGTTCTGATGATTTGTGATGGCAGGAAAGCAATCGGTATTGCAGGTATTATGGGTGGCGAGAATTCCATGATTACAGACAATGTAAAAACCATGCTTTTTGAAGCTGCATGCTTCGATGGAACCAATATCCGCCTTTCCGGTAAGAAAATCGGGCTTCGTACCGATGCGTCTTCCAAATTTGAAAAAGGTCTGGATCCGAACCTTGCTATGGAAGCTATGAACAGAGCCTGCCAGTTAATCGAAGAATTAGGTGCCGGTGAAGTAGTTGGCGGAGCCATTGATATTTACGAGAATAAGAAAGAGGGCAGACGGATTCCTTTTGAACCGGAGAAATACAATAAATTATTAGGAACCAATGTTAAGCCGGAAGAAATGCTTTCCTATTTTAAACGTCTGGAATTAGGTTATGATAAAGAAACCAATGAAGTATTAGTTCCATCCTGGAGACAGGACTTAGAGTGTGATGCAGACCTTGCAGAAGAGGTAGCAAGATTCTTTGGTTATGCAAACATTCCAACAACCCTGCCAAGCGGAGAAGCTACTACCGGAATGTTATCCTATAAATTAAGAATCGAAGCAATTGCAAGAGAAATTGCAGAGTTCTGCGGTTTTTCACAGGGCATGAATTACTCCTTCGAAAGCCCGAAGGTATTTGATAAATTATTACTTCCGGAAGATTCACCATTACGCCAGACCGTAACAATTTCCAATCCTTTGGGAGAAGATTTCAGTATTATGCGTACCACATCCTTAAATGGAATGCTGACATCTTTATCAACCAACTACAACAGAAGAAATAAAGATGTACGTCTCTATGAATTAGGCAACATTTATCTGCCAAAGAGTGTACCGGTAACGGAACTTCCAGACGAGAGAATGCAGTTTACCCTTGGTATGTATGGTGAAGGTGATTTCTTTACCATGAAGGGCGTGGTAGAAGAATTCTTCTATAAAGTTGGAATGACGATGAAAGCTGAATATGATCCGAAGTCCGGAAGACCTTATCTGCATCCGGGCCGTCAGGCAAACATTGTATATGATGGTAAAGTAGTTGGTTACTTAGGAGAGGTTCATCCGATTGTAGCGGCTAATTACAATATCAAAGACAGAGTATACGTTGCAGTGATTGATATGCCATCTATTATGGATGAAACAACCTTTGACCGTAAATACGAAGGTATTGCCAAATTCCCGGCAGCAACCCGTGATATCAGTATGGTTGTTCCAAAAGAGATTCTTGCAGGAGATATCGAAAAAGTATTCGACAGCAAGGGTGGCGCTTACTTAGAAAGCTACACACTGTTCGATATTTATGAAGGAGCCCAGATTAAACCGGGTTATAAATCTATTGCTTATTCACTGACCTTCCGTGCAAAGGATAAGAACTTAGAGGAAGCAGATTTAAGCGGAGCAATGAACCGCATTGTAAAAGCATTAGAAGCAATGAAGATTGAACTGAGAGCTTAGAAATAGAGGAAAGAAACATGGATGTAAAAGATTTTGATTACGATTTACCGGAGGAACTGATTGCGCAGGATCCTCTGGAGGATCGTTCCAGTTCCAGACTCATGGTCTTAGATAAGAAAACAGGAGATATTGAACATAAAATATTCCGTGATGTAGTAGATTATCTGCAGCCGGGAGACTGTCTTGTGTTAAATAATACCAAGGTAATTCCGGCAAGACTGTTTGGAGTCAAAGAGGGAACGGAAGCCAAAATAGAGATTCTTCTTTTAAAGAGAAAAGAAAATGATATCTGGGAAACACTGGTAAAACCGGGAAAGAAATGTAATCCTGGTGTTAAGATTTCTTTTGGAGAGGGACTTTTGACTGGAGAAGTCTTAGAGGTCGTAGAAGATGGTAACCGGCTGATTCAGTTTCACTATGATGGAATCTTTGAAGAAATTTTAGACCAGCTTGGTCAGATGCCATTGCCGCCTTATATTACCCATCAGTTAAAGGATAAGAACCGTTATCAGACAGTATATGCCAAATATGATGGTTCTGCCGCTGCCCCAACAGCGGGACTTCATTTTACACCGGAATTATTACAGCAGATTCGTGATATGGGCATAGATATAGCAGAAGTTACCCTTCATGTGGGACTTGGCACTTTCCGTCCGGTAAAAGTAGATACCATCGAAGAGCACCATATGCATTCGGAATTCTACCGGATCGAACAGTCGGAAGCCGATAAAATCAATCGTGCCAAAGCAAATGGCCACCGGGTAATTGCCGTGGGAACCACCAGTACAAGAACTTTAGAGTCTGCAGCAGAAGAAGATGGCACCTTACGGGAAAAGAGCGGATGGACGGATATCTTTATCTATCCGGGCTATAAGTTTAAAGTTATAGATGCTCTGATTACGAATTTCCACCTGCCACAGTCTACCCTTGTGATGTTGGTGTCTGCTCTTGCAGGCAGGGAACATATTCTGGCTGCCTATAAGAAAGCAGTAGAAGAAAAATACCGTTTCTTTAGTTTTGGGGATGCTATGCTGATAAAATAATTTCTTATTGTCAGAATTCGAAATATAGGATAAAATAATTTTATTAGCTTTAATCTTGATAGAAGGAGAGGACTATGGACGAGAGAAGAAAACATAAACGATTGGATTTAGATGTATCTGTTCAGCTGGAACGTTTGGATCAGGATGATATTACTACTTTAAAATTTATTCATGTGGTAGTTACCGATATTTCACGTTCCGGAATCGGATTTGTTTCTGACCAGAATTTGAAAGTTGGAACCTACTATGATACCAAGATTCAGATTTGGACGAAAGAGGTCATTGATGCGGTACTTGAGATTGTCAGATGTGACCCGAAGGGGGACGGAACTTATAAATATGGCTGTGTATTTGTTGGAATGTCAGATACCGATGCATTAAAAATTGATATTTATCAGATTTTCAATGATGTCTAAAAGATAAACTTAGATATAAAAACTATGTTGTAAAAGAAAACCATGGAACTTTTTTCCATGGTTTTTTTGATATTATCAAGCATTTGTAAAGAACTGCCAGTGATAGACACTGTATGTTTTAAACTGATTTATATTTTAGATGTACAATTTCTGCAAATCTTTGTAGAAATCAGGGTAAGAAACCTCTGCAATTTCAGAATGCTCTAATTCGATACCACCATCAATATTTAGCGCAGCAATGGCAAAGCTCATGGCAATCCGGTGGTCAAGTCCTGCATCTATGGCTGCGGTGTGTAAGGTCTTTCCGCCGTGAATAATCATGCCATCATCCGTTGGGGTAACATCACAGCCTAATAACTTTAAGTTATCTGTTACCGTAAGAATACGGTCGGTTTCCTTTACCTTAAGTTCTGCAGCATCCCGGATAATGGTGATTCCTTCTGCAAAGGCTGCCATAACAGCAATCACAGGGATTTCATCAATTAAAGTCGGGATGAGTTCCCCTTCCACCACGGTACCATGAAGTGAACTGCCTTTTACCAGAAGGTCGCAGACCGGCTCACCGGATGCAGTTCTTGGATTCAGCCGTTCGATGGAGCCGCCCATTGCTTTGGCAACCTTTAAGATGCCGTCTCTTGTGGGATTGACTCCAACATTGCGGATTAAGACTTCGGAACCAGGAGTAAGTAACGCTGCCGCAATAAAATAGGCTGCCGAAGAAATATCTCCAGGAACTTCCACTTTCAGTCCGTTTAAAACAGGATCCGGTGCAATGGATGCAGTTGTTCCTTCAGAGGTGACTTTAGCACCGAAAGAGCGAAGCATTAGTTCTGTGTGGTTGCGGGAGAGTACCGGTTCCGTTACGCTGGTAATTCCGTCCGCATATAAGCCGGCTAAAAGGATACAGGATTTTACCTGGGCAGATGCAACCTTTGAAGTATAATCAATGGCATGTAATTCATGTCCGGTTATTTTTAAAGGAACACAGTTGTTATCCTTTAAACTTTCGATATCTGCCTGCATGAGACGAAGTGGTTCCATGATACGCTTCATGGGACGGGTGCGAAGGGAATCATCCCCATCTAACTGGCTGACAAATGGATTACCGGCTAAGATACCAGAAATCAGCCGGGTAGTAGTTCCACTGTTCCCCGCGTCTAAGATATGCTGTGGCTCCTTTAGACCGTGTAATCCTTTTCCATGGACAAGGACACGGCTTTTTTCCCGTTCAATTTCAATGCCCATTTCCTGAAAGCAGGAAATCGTAGAAAGACAGTCGGCACCCTCTAAAAAATTGGTGATTTCGGTTGTGCCGTTGGAAAGCGAACCAAACATAATTGCACGATGGGAAATGGATTTGTCTCCCGGAATATTTATTTCTCCATGTAAGGCATGGGCTTTTTTGATCTGCATAATAAAATCCTTTCTGGATGTATTCTGAAATATTGTCAATATTTTATCTAAATATTATCGTTCATAAACCGTATAGTGATATTTGCGAAGCAGTGCAATGGCACAGTTAAGTGCTTCTTCTTCATATAATTCAATACGAAGTACACCGTTTTCAAATTCACGGTTATGGATAATTCCAATATTTTTAATACTGATATTGTTGCTGGCAAGAATCGTAGCAATGGTTGCAATTCCACCGGCTTCATCAATCAGATCACAATAACATTCAAAGACTTTACGCAATGGACCGGAAGAAGTAATGGTGATAGAATCCCGGTAATCCTTGGCATGAGAGAAGAAATCATAGATTTCCGTTTCTTTTTTTTCTGCAATCAGACTACGCATGGTATTTAATTCTTCCGTATAGCAGTCAATGAGTGTTAAAATCTGCTCCCGGTTAGAGGCACAGATATGCTGCCACATTACAGGAGAAGAGGATGCAATTCTTGTAATATCTTTAAATCCGCCTGCTGCAATCGTCTTCATCGTCTCATTTTCATCATCGGTTTCACGAATCAGATTCACAAGACTTGCTGCAATAATATGCGGCAGATGACTGATAGAAGCGGTTGCATGGTCATGGGTTTTCGCATCCATAATCATAGGAACTGAGCCTAAGGATGCAATATAATCCCGGAACGCATGAAGCACTGCGGTATCAGTTTTGGCAGTCGGGGTTAAAATATAATAAGCATTTTCCAATAAATAGGCGGTTGCAGCCTGATAGCCGGTCTTTTCAGAACCTGCCATAGGATGTCCGCCAATAAAAAAGGATTCTAAATCAAGGGCGGTAATACTTTCGTGAATATCTCCCTTGACACTTCCTACATCAGAAAGAATACAGCCCTTTTTCAAAAAGGGCTTTAATTCTTTTATGTATTCAATATTTTTCTGTACCGGACAGCAGAGAAAGATAATATCACAGTCGGAGAAATCTTTCATTGCAAGCAGCGTATCATTGGAAATAGTATGGTCCTCAAAAGCTGCAGTTATGGTAGAAAGATGACCGGATGTGGCAATCAGTTCTGTTTCCGGGTAAATGCGTTTTATGGTCTTAGCCATCGAACCGCCGATAAGACCAAGACCAATAAAACCGATTTTCTTAAAGTCCATGTTACATTAAGCTCCTTCCGCTTAAGGAAATATATGGTTTGATATGTTCCATAACAGAATCGAACTGTTCGAAGTTCAGAGACTGCGGACCATCGGAAAGTGCATGTGCAGGGTCATTATGTACTTCAATCATCAGACCATCGGCACCGCAGGCAATACCGGCTTTAGCAAGCGGCTCAACGAAAGAGCGGACACCGGTTGCATGGCTTGGGTCAACGATGACCGGAAGATGGGTACGTTCCTTTAAGACACATACTGCACTTAAGTCTAAGGTATTTCTGGTGGAAGTCTCAAAAGTACGGATACCACGTTCACATAATGCAACGTTTGGACTTCCGGAAGAGATAATATATTCTGCTGCATTCAGCCATTCATCAATCGTAGCAGACAGACCTCTCTTTAATAAGACAGGAAGACCGGCACGGCCAACTTCTTTTAATAATTCGAAGTTCTGCATATTTCTGGCACCGACCTGAAGCATGCTGACATATTTTACAGCAGATTCTACGGCATGTGCACTGGTTACTTCACAAATGGTTGCAAGACCTGTTTCATCAGAAGCGGTCTTCATATATTTTAAACCTTCTTCCTCAAGACCCTGGAAAGAGTATGGGGAAGTACGAGGCTTGTAAGCACCACCACGAAGAATGGTTGCTCCTGCCTTCTTGACTGCACGGGCAATGCAAAGAAGCTGTTCTTCTGTTTCGACGGCACAGGGACCAGCCATAATTGTCATGGTATCAGGACCGATTACGGTATCCTTAACCTTGAAGCTGGTTGGCTGTGGGTGGAACTTCTTATTGGCAAGCTTGTAGCTTTCGGTAATTGGAACTACCTTTTCTACTTCAGGGCTGGCTTCAATGCGCTGAATATCTAATTTGGTTTTATCGCCGACAACTCCGATAATGGTAACTTCTTCCCCATGGGAAAGATGTGTTTTTAATCCTTCTTTTTCCACTGCATCTACAATTTTATCTACATCCTGTGGAAGAGCGGATGGTTTCATAACAATAATCATAATTTATAATCCTCACTTAAAAAAATGTCACCTGACCGGACTATTATAATATGAGAAGAAACGGAATGCAACCGCATCTCTCCGGTGGTGCATGTATACTATAACGGAATCAGAATATAATGTCAATACTTTAAAGCGTTAAAGTTTAACGTACGAAAATATAAAATTTCACAATAAAATTATCAAAAATAGTGCAAAATGTTTACTACACATTTACAATTCATTCATAAATGTTGTGTATAATACATAATATAGTTGAAGAAAATAACTTGATTTAGTAAAATATATACATAAATCTATAGTACAGGAGGAATAACATATGGAAGTATTTACAACGGACAGAATCAGAAACGTCGTGCTTTTAGGACATGGTGGAGCGGGAAAGACCAGTCTGGTGGAAGCAATGGCATATTTATCCGGCATGACAACCCGTATGGGAAAGATTTCTGATGGAAATACTATCAGTGATTTTGATAAAGAAGAAATCAAAAGACAGTTTTCCATCCATACTTCGGTTGTTCCGGTTATCTGGGATAATACCAAGATTAATTTCTTAGATACTCCGGGATATTTCGACTTTGTCGGTGAAGTGGAAGAAGCAGTCAGTGCCGCAGATGCAGCAATTATCGTGGTATCCGGCAAGAACGGAATTGAAGTGGGTACGAAGAAAGCCTGGGACATCTGCGAGAAATACAATCTTCCGAGAATGATATTTGTTACGGAGATGGATATTGATAATGCAAGCTTCCGGCAGGTAGTAGAAGATTTACAGCAGTTATATGGCAAGCGGATTGCTCCATTCCATCTGCCGATTCGTGAAAACGAGAAATTTGTAGGCTATATCAATGTGGTTCGTAAGAGTGCCCAGAGATGGAATGATAAGGGTGAAGTAGTAGAATGTGAGATTCCGGAATACAGCCAGAATAACCTTGGAATCTGTACCGATGCCCTGATGGAAGCGGTAGCAGAAACCAGTGAAGAATTCATGGAGCGGTATTTTAATGGTGATGAATTCTCAGAAAACGAAATACGTCAGGCACTTCGCGTGAATGTGGCGGATGCCAGCATGGTTCCGGTTTCCATGGGTTCCAGTATTCTTGCACAGGGTATGTACACCTTGTTAGATGACATTATAAAATACTTCCCAAGCCCGGATAAGCGTTCCTGTACCGGAATCAATGCCAAGAGCAATGAAGTATATTCTGCAGATTATGATTTCTCAAAGCCAAAATCAGCATATATTTTTAAAACAATTGTAGACCCGTTTATTGGAAAATATTCTCTGATAAAAGTAAATTCCGGTGTGTTAAAAACCGATGATTTGCTTTTTAATCATCATCGGGATACAGAAGGCAGGATTGGAAAGCTCTATGTAATGTGCGGCAGCAAACCACAGGAAGTACCGGAGCTTCATGCCGGAGATATCGGAGCATTAGCAAAGCTTTCCGGAGCTATGACAACCGATTCCCTGTCTACAAAAGCCAATCCGATACTCTTTATCCGGACAAGTATTTCAGAGCCATATACCGGCATGAGGTATAAAGCAAAGAATAAAGGTGATGAAGATAAAATTTCCCAGGCACTGCAGAAAATCATGCAGGAAGACTTAACCATTAAGACGGTAAATGACAGTGCTAATCACCAGACACTGATTTATGGTATCGGGGAACAGCAGTTGGAGGTTCTGGTAGAAACCTTAAAAAATAAATATAAAGTAGAGATTGAACTGAGCCGTCCGAAGGTTGCATTCCGTGAAACCATCCGAGGAACCTCAGATGTGGAATATAAATATAAGAAACAGTCTGGTGGACATGGCCAGTATGGACATGTAAAGATGCGTTTTTCACCATCGGGAAATCTTGAGGAAGCTTATGAGTTTTCGCAGGAAGTGGTTGGCGGAGCGGTTCCGAAGAATTTCTTCCCTGCAGTAGAAAAAGGGCTTCAGGAGGGCGTGCAGAAAGGACCTTTGGCGGCATATCCGGTACTTGGTATCAAGGCAGTGCTTTATGACGGTTCCTATCATGCAGTAGATTCTTCGGAAATGGCATTTAAGGTTGCTGCAAGAGAAGCCTTAAAGAAAGGAATCTTAGAAGCAAAGCCGGTGCTTTTAGAACCGATTGCCAGCCTTAAGATTACATTACCAGACGTTTATACCGGAGATGTAATGGGAGATTTAAATAAGAAGCGGGCAAGAGTTCTTGGCATGACACCGGATAACAAAGGAGCCACCGAGATTTTAGCGGATATTCCTTATATTGAATTATATGGTTATGGCACAAGACTTCGTTCCATGACACAGGGAAGCGGAGATTTCTCCTACCAGTTTGCCAGATACGAACAGGCACCGGAGGAAGTCGCAAGGGTACAGATGGAAGAACGGGCATCCAAGCTTGCTTCAGAAGAAGATAAATAGTGTAGTGAGATAAGTGTAATGAGAAAAAATATCTGTTAAGACAAACGGATGACGAAAGAGAGGTGGTGGTGACATGGGAAAGAAAAGAACTTTTTTTGCAATTGTTTTGATTATTGCGCTGTTTTTCGATAATTCGCAGTTTTCAGAAGCAAAAGCACTTCGTTCTCTGCCAATCACTACCTCTCTTTATTACAGCATGGAGCCGGAAGATGCCAATGTATTAAAGGAAGATTATGATATCACCTATTACTTAAATGGTGGAATCCCTTCTTCTGATTTGACTTATAACTATATTATAGAAGAACTTCCTCTAACCCTTGATATACCGGAAAAACCGGGATATAATTTCGCTGGCTGGTATACCGAAAGCAGTTATCAGAATAAGATTACAGAGATAAACATTGATAATTTCGGAGACGTATCGTTATACGCAAAATGGACCAAGAAGATTGATTCTTCTTACAGCGTGGAAATGTATCCATATTCCACGGCATCACAGATGAGCGGAAATGACCGGATGTTAAAGGATTGTGGATTCAGCTTTGCCTATGATGTAAATATTCCGGGAATGCCATCCACCAGGGAACAGGATTATGCACAGAATATGACATCCACGGACAACCAGTGTCCGCAGGGAATTTGTATTACCGAAGATTATTATATGATTACAGCATATAATACGGATGATTCGGAAAGCCTTGGAGCCCTTTATATCTTTGACAAAGAGACCGGAGAATATATGGTTACCCTTGGCATGAAAAAGAACAGCCATCTTGGAGGACTTACCTACGATGGAAGAAATGTCTGGATCTGCCATTCGGACACAAGGTCTTTGGAACGGCTTAGTTACAGTTATATAAAAAAGATTGCAGAGTCCAAACCGAAGATTTTTGTGGATGCCACCGGAATGTTTGAAGAATACCGTGTAGCGAATATGCCATCCTGCATTACCTGGCATGATGGAATTCTCTGGGTAGCAACACACAATGCCTTATTCAAATCCATTATGATTTCTTATAAATATCAGGATGGAGAACTGATGGAACAGCAGCGCTACCAGATACCGGAAAAGGTGCAGGGAATTGCTTTTGATGAACAGGACAGAGTGTATTTAAGCACATCCTATGGAAGAAGCAATTCATCCTATTTAAAGATTTACCAGAATGTAGATGCAATGGATACAAAGCCGCGGGCACCGGAACTTAAGGTGGAAATGCCACCATGTTCCGAAGAAATTAATTATGCAGACGGCAATATCTATGTGCTGTTTGAATCGGCAAGCTCGAAATATTTTGAAGGCACAGACGGAAAAGGGAAGAGCATTTGTCCGATAGACCGGATTCTTACAATTGATACAAATACCATTTTTCCTTGACAAATTGAGGGCATGTGATAGAATTTTATGAGTATAAGTCTCTAAAAAGGCATTCTATCAGCATGTCCTTATTTTATGGACGAAAGCTGTTTTAATTAGGAGGAATTGAAGATGTCACAAACAACAGTACCGTATAATCACAGAGCGGTAGAGCAGAAATGGCGTAAAGTCTGGGAAGATAAGCCAATTAACGTAAATGATGGCAAGAAGCCGAAATACTATTGTCTGGATATGTTTCCATACCCATCCGGAAACGGACTCCATGTAGGTCACTGGAGAGGCTATGTAATATCTGATGTATGGAGCCGCTATAAGCTTATGCATGGATATTATGTCATTCACCCGATGGGATGGGATGCATTTGGTCTTCCGGCAGAGAACTACGCAATTAAGATGGGTGTTCATCCGGAAAAATCTACCGCTGAAAATATCAGGAATATCAAGCGTCAGATTCAGGAAATTGCTGCAATCTATGACTGGGATATGGAAGTAAATACCACCGATCCTGAATTCTACAAATGGACACAGTGGATTTTTGTAAAAATGTTTAAAGCCGGACTTGCTTATGAGAAAGAGATGCCAATTAACTGGTGCCCATCCTGTAAGACTGGTCTTGCCAATGAAGAAGTTGTAAATGGTAAATGTGAGCGTTGTGGTGCTGATGTTACCAAGAAGAACTTAAAGCAGTGGATGCTTAAGATTACCAAATATGCTGATCGTCTTCTTGCAGACCTTGATAAACTTGACTGGCCGGAAAAGGTTAAGAAAATGCAGACGGACTGGATTGGTAAGAGTAATGGAGCAGAAGTCAACTTTAAGGTGGATGGAAGCGATAAAGAGATTACTGTTTATACCACAAGACCGGATACTCTTCACGGAGCAACCTTTATGGTACTTGCACCGGAGCATGCTTTGGCAAAAGAGCTTGCAACTGATGAGACAAGAGCTGCAGTAGAGGATTATATCTATCAGTCATCCCTGAAATCTTCTGTAGATCGTTTGCAGGATAAAGAAAAGACTGGTGTATTTACCGGTTCTTATGCAATCAATCCGCTGAATGGTGCAAAGGTTCCAATCTGGCTTTCTGATTATGTATTAGCTGATTATGGTACCGGAGCAATTATGTGTGTTCCTGCACATGATGACCGTGACTTTGAATTTGCAAAGAAATTCAATATTCCAATCATCCAGGTTATTGCCAAAGATGGTAAGGAAATTGAAAATATGACCGAAGCTTATACCGAAGCAAAAGGTATTATGATTAACTCTGGTGACTGGAATGGAATGGAGTCATCCGTTCTTAAGAAAGAAGCTCCGGAAATGATTGAAAAGATGGGCTTTGGTAAGAAGACAACCAACTATAAATTAAGAGACTGGGTATTCTCCCGCCAGCGTTACTGGGGCGAGCCAATTCCAATCGTACATTGTCCGGATTGTGGAGCAGTTCCGGTTCCGGAAGAAGAGCTTCCATTACTGTTACCAGAGGTTGAATCTTATCAGCCGACAGGTACCGGAGAATCACCGTTGGCAGATATTACGGAGTGGGTAAATACCACATGTCCTTGCTGTGGTAAGCCTGCAAAACGTGAGACCAATACCATGCCTCAGTGGGCAGGTTCATCCTGGTATTTCTTACGTTATGTAGATAACAAGAACAAAGATGAATTAGTAAGCCGCGAGAAAGCAGATAAATATCTTCCAGTTGATATGTATATCGGTGGAGTAGAGCATGCAGTACTGCATCTTCTGTATTCCCGTTTCTATACCAAATTCTTATATGATATCGGAGTAATTGACTTTGATGAGCCATTTACCAAACTGTTTAATCAGGGTATGATTACCGGTAAGAATGGTATCAAGATGAGTAAATCTAAAGGAAATGTCGTCTCACCGGATGATCTGGTTCGTGACTACGGCTGTGATTCCTTAAGATTATATGAGCTGTTTGTTGGACCACCGGAATTGGATTCTGAGTGGGATGATCGTGGAATCGATGGTGTATACCGTTTCATCACCAGATTCTGGAATCTTGTAATGAGCCAGAAGGATGCAGATGTTGCTGAGACTAAAGAACTGGTTAAGATTCGTCATAAACTGGTATATGATATTACCCAGAGACTGGAAAGCTTCAGCTTAAATACTGTAATTTCAGGATTCATGGAATACAACAACAAACTGATCGACCTTTCCAAGAAGGGCGGCGTAGATAAGAAGACACTTGAAACTTATGTGCTTCTTCTTGCTCCATTTGCACCACATATTGCAGAAGAACTGTGGAGCGAGCTTGGTCATGATACTTCTGTATTTGCAGAAAGATGGCCGGAGTATGATAAAGATGCAATGGAAGATGATGAAGTTGAAATTGCAGTACAGATTAACGGCAAGACAAAGGGTGTTGTCAGCATTGCAAAAGATGCTTCCAAAGAGGATGCACTTGCTGCAGGAAAAGCTGCAATTGCAGATAAGCTTACCGGCAATGTGATCAAAGAGATTTATGTACCGGGCAAAATTATTAACATTGTAATGAAATAATTGAGAAGAAATTCTCACAACAGAATAAAGTGCTTGGAAATATTGAAAAGTTCGCTTAAAATCAAGGTTTGCAGACATTTTTCTTCAAAGAAAAGGTATCATAGAATACCGCATAATATCGTAACAGATTTTTAAAATGGAGTAAATTTGGAGTAAAAGTTGAAAGAAAATGGAGT
>NZ_QTVB01000036.1:0-20846 GCF_003435965.1 Roseburia sp. AF42-8 | reverse complement strand
ACATTAGTACTATCTTCCTATAATTCTAAATTTTTTAGAAAAAAATTTTAAACTTTCTTTAAAATTTACGCTTTTTTCTTGTTTTCTACAACCGAAATATGATAACATATTAAAATAATTAAAAGAGGAGGAACAATATGACAGGACGTTTTTATGAAATCACACCGGAAATAATGGAACTTGCGAATAAATGCTCCGCATCATCCATCATTCCTTCTGAATTATATACGAAATATAATGTTAACCGTGGTCTTCGTGATTTAAATGGAAAGGGTGTTCTGGTAGGACTTACACACATTTCTGATGTATGCTCTACCAAGCTGGTAAATGGAGAATACATTCCAGCTGAGGGCGAACTTTATTACCGTGGCTATAATGTAAAAGATTTAGTAAAAGGAATTGCACCGGACAGCCATTTTGGATTTGAGGAATGTGCTTATCTTCTGATGTTTGGTGAGCTTCCAACCAAAGAACAGTTGAAAAACTTCTGTGGACTGCTTTCCGAATACCGTACACTTCCAACCAGCTTTGTGCGTGATATTATTATGAAAGCTCCAAGCAAAGATATGATGAATACACTGGCAAGAAGTGTGCTTACACTTTATTCCTATGATGACCGTGCCAATGATATTTCACTTCCAAATGTATTGAGACAGTGTTTACAGCTTATCAGCTTATTTCCACTGCTTTCTGTATATGGTTATCAGGCTTACCGCCATTATCATGATGGTGCCAGTCTTTATATTCATACCCCTCAGCCGGAATTATCTACTGCAGAAACAATTCTTCATATTCTGCGGCCAGACAGTAAATATACCCCATTAGAGGCAAAACTTTTAGATATTGCATTAATCTTACATATGGAGCATGGTGGTGGAAATAACTCTACCTTTACTACCCATCTGGTATCTTCTTCCGGAACCGATACTTATTCTGTTATTGCTGCATCCCTTGGTTCCCTGAAGGGTCCGAAACATGGTGGTGCCAATATCAAAGTGGTTCAGATGTTTGAAGATATGAAACGCACTGTAAAAGACTGGACAGATGAAGACGAAGTAGGTAAATATCTTACCGCACTTCTTCATAAAGAAGCTTTTGACCATGCCGGTCTTATCTATGGAATGGGTCATGCAGTATATTCTCTTTCCGACCCAAGAGCAGTCATCTTCCGCGGTTTTGTGGAAAAACTTTCCCAGGAAAAGGGCTATGAGAAAGAGTTTGCACTCTACTCTTTAGTAGAACGTCTTGCACCGGAAATCATCGCCAAAGAGCGTAAAATCTATAAAGGCGTAAGTCCGAACGTAGACTTCTTCAGCGGATTTGTTTATCATATGCTTGACCTTCCATTAGAGCTTTATACACCGATTTTTGCAATTGCAAGAATTGCCGGCTGGAGTGCCCACCGCTTAGAAGAGCTTTCCCAGAATGGAAAAATTATGCGTCCTGCATATCGTAACATCGGCGAACGCAAAGAATATGTTCCGATTGACAAACGTTAAACCGCATGATTCTGCCGCCTGCAGCTTTTTATGGAATGCTTAGACACAAAAAACTGTAGTTCTTATCTGGTATCTTTTCCAGATATAAACTACAGTTTTTTATAAATTATTCTAAATAAATATTTTTTATAAATACTTCTCTCTGGCATTCTTTAATGTACTGACCAAAAAAAGACAGGATAACACCAGCAGCAGCAGGATTCCTGATTTAATAATAATCGGCAGTTTAAAGATGGTCTCACCCAATGCCGTCACAATGCCATATACTAATGCCAATGCCCCGCAAAGAAGCATTTTCGGTGTTACCTCTTCTCTTATCTTCTCCGGATGTTTACATTTCTTTAATTCCTCCGGCGTTGCCAGAAGGCTGCTTGTCTTTCCGGTACTTTTCATCCATATGCCATTCATAAGAACATAGACACCTACCAGTGCTACCACAACATCTACTACTAAATTCCAGTTTACTTTCATAATATGTAACCTCTTTTACTCTTTTTTCCTGACTCTGATTTATCTTACCACACTTTACATTGCTATGTGAACATATTTATCATATAACCTTCTATTCTTATTTGTTTTTTATGCAAAACCACGAATTTTATCGAAAAAGCCATTGAAACTTTTGGTCAACTATTGTAGTATATTAATATGTTCTAATTATTCTAGTTGTATTTGGAGGGATTATATATGAAATTAGACGAAGCAAAAATCCTGATTGGAGATGACTCCATTCTTGCAAGAAAACAGTTAAAAGACATTATTGCGCAGTATGGTGGTACAACTTTTGTTGAGGCAGCAAATGGTCAGGAAGCAATTGACAAATTCAAATCCGATAAACCTGATATCGTTTTTCTTGATATTGTTATGCCTGTAAAAGATGGTATTGCCGCTGTAAAAGAAATTAGAGAATCTGACCCGAAAGCGGTTATTATTATCGTATCTTCTGTTGGTACACAGGCTCAGTTAAAGAATGCAATTGAAGCCGGTGCAAAGGACTTTATCCAGAAACCGTTGAATGTTGAACAGATTGAGCGGGTACTGAAGAATTATTTTGAAGGGAGATAATTATGTATACACAGTTTTTTGGTAATTTTCTTTTAAGCAAAAGTGCTGTTCCTGCGGATAAACTGGTAGATGCATTAGAGAGGCAGTCCTCTTCCTATCTGAAATTAGGTACTCTGGCAATTCATGCCGGATTATTAAATGCTTCCCAGGTTGACGCTATTGTATGCCGTCAGACCCATGAAGACAAGAAATTTGGTGAAATTGCAATCGAAGGCGGATATCTTACAAAGGAACAGGTTGACAAATTACTCTCCTCGCAGAAACCAGACTACCTGCTTTTAGGTCAGATTTTGATTGAAGACGGACTGCTTACCAACAGTCAGTTTGAGGAATTACTTGCAGAATATCAGGCAAGTAATGAAATTGATGATTTAAATGTTGCTAACGAACAGAATGATATGGTTGAAAAGCTGATTCATAAATTCTTCCATTTTGATAATTCTGATATGTCAGGAAAGATTGTTGCATACCTTAATCTTCTCTTTAATGATATCGTTCGTTTCATCGGAAAGGATTTTACACCATTAAATCCACTGATGAAATCCGAGTATATGACCAACTATTGTGTTACCCAGAAAGATGAAGGTTTACTTTCTTTCAATTCTGGTGTAGACATGAGTAAATCTGTTGCAATTGCTTTTGCATCCCGTTATGCCAAAGAAGAATTCCATGAATTCGATGAGTATGTAAAAGCTTCTATCGAAGATTTCTTAAATCTTCACAACGGATTATTTAATGTAAATATGTCTAATGAATTTTCCCTGGAATTAAACTTATGTCCTCCGGAAGTTCATGAGGAAGAAACACTTACAAATGCCACTAAGATTTATGTATTTCCAATTATTTTCCCATTTGGAACCATTCACTTCCTGATGGAAATCTAATCTTAAGCCTTTACATTTTATTTACATAAACAAAACCCTGTCAGATTTCTCTGACAGGGTTTTGTTACCTTATACCCATAAGAAACTGCCGGTAGCAGATTCTCTATGTTTTACATAAGCATTTAGATATTTAAAAATGCTTTTACCGTCTTAGGCATATCTTCTACATCGCATTCTGTCTTATGAAGTACTTCTGCACTGCGGATGTCTTCAATTGCCTGTGGAACTGTTACATTTGCAATCTTGCTTAACTCATCTACCAGTTCAAAATCAGTCATGGAATCATATTTTTCTTTATCAATGGCATCCATTACGCTTCTGGTAAACTTGAACGGGCTTGCTGTTGATGCAATAACAGTCTTGGTATTATCACCGGTCTCTTTTACATATTTGTGGTATACACCGGTTGCTACAGCAGTATGTGTATCAATCACATAGCCGGTCTTCTCATAGAGGTCACGGATTACTTCTGCTGTTTCTTCCTCTGTGGTGTAATTGCCATAGAAGTCAGCAAGCTGGGCACGCATCTCATCGGTAATCATATATCTGCCCTCTTCTGTTAATGCACGCATGAATTCTGCATTCTTCTCTGCATCATTTCCGGCAATACGATAAATCAGACGCTCTAAGTTGCTGGAAATCAGTATATCCATGGATGGAGAAGAAGTTAGTACAAATTCACGGTTTCTGTCATAGGTTCCGGTTGAGAAGAAGTCAAATAATACTTTGTTCTCATTGGAAGCACAGATTAATTTTGCAATCGGAAGTCCTAAGTTCTTTGCATAGAAAGCTGCTAAGATATTTCCGAAGTTACCGGTTGGAACTACAACATTAATCTTTTCATCTTTTGCAATTGCACCATTTTCATATAATTTTGCATATGCATATACATAATAAACAATCTGAGGAACAAGACGGCCGATATTAATGGAGTTAGCAGAGGAAAACTGATATCCGGCTTTGTCCATCAATTCTGCCAGTTCTTTATCAGAAAACATTTTCTTAACGCCGGTCTGTGCCTGGTCAAAGTTACCATGAATACCAACTACATGTGTATTTGCCCCTTTCTGGGTAACCATCTGCTTCTCCTGAATCGGGCTGACACCATTCTTTGGATAGAATACAATAATCTTAGTACCAGGAACGTCTGCAAATCCTGCTAAAGCAGCTTTTCCGGTATCACCAGAAGTTGCTGTTAAAATAACAATTTCATTCTTTACATGGTTTTTCTTTGCAGCAGTTGTCATAAGGTAAGGCAGAATGGATAATGCCATATCCTTAAATGCTATCGTAGCTCCATGAAAAAGCTCCAGATAATATGCACCGTCTGCATCTACTAACGGAGCAATCTCTTCTGTATCAAATTTAGAATCATATGCACTATTGATACAATGCTTTAATTCTTCTTCTGTAAAGTCTGTTAAGAAAAGCTTCATTACCTCATAAGCAGTCTCCTGATAGCTCATTTTTGACAGGGTATCCATATCAACGTCAAGCTTTGGTAATGAATCCGGCACAAATAAACCACCGTCTCCTGCAAGACCCTTTAAAATTGCCTGTGAAGCTGTTGCCTTTTCATCTGAGTTTCTTGTACTTGTGTAAATCAAATCCATTTTTTGTCCCTCTTTTGCTCTCTGCATAAAATTTGTTCTGTCTTTCATTATATAAGAACCTGCAGTTTACTGTCAATAACTTATCCCAGAATAATTCCATGTATTCCCACTATCTATGGATTCAAAAAGAATTCCATCGTTTTCACCCATAGCAGATATTACTTTTATTATAAGTTTTCCATCTTTCTGCTGTGGCATCTTGCAATAATCATAGTCTGATATGGAAAATCCATACTCTGCTGCCGTGTCCGGGAGTTCTGTCACTTCATCCATGGAAAGTTCAATCATGGAAAATGTTTTCCCGCCATCCTGTGTCAGATAAAGTGTGGAATAATCACCTGACGCTCCAGCCAATCCGATAACGCCCAGATTTTCATTATAGAATTCTATTCCTTCTGCCACACCAATATTTCCATCAAACGGATCTGCATTTTGCTGATTCCAGCTCTGCCCGCCATCCTTTGTCATTTCAAGCTCATAAAAACGGCTGCCGGCAGCTGCATCCGCCACCAACAGACGATAACCGGTATTGTCATCTAAAAAAAAGTACACGCTTCCATCTTCCCTGTTTTCTGTCCACGGAGTGCCATCTCCGCTCTCTTCCTCATCATTGCCATCATTGCCGGCTACGGCATTGGTGTCTGCATTCCCATTGTTATCCGTTGTGTCATTTCCAGCACCGTTTTTTGCTTCATCAATCTGCTCCTGCCGGTTTTGCTGGGCTAACACTGCAGCACTGGTATATTTTGGATTTATGATATAAGTTATAATTTCACCTGTATTTTCTTCGCCACCAGTAGAAAATGTAACTGCAAAACCTGTAACTTCTCCGCCATATTCCAACTGGCTTAAAATTGAATTTTCATTTGTATCTGCATTTCCATCTATATCTTCATTTTCATCTATATCTGCATTTTCTGCATTTATCACCTGTAGGCTATCTGCACTGGAAAAGGCTCTTTTCCCAGAATAACTTATTCCAAAGGTATGGCTCTTTGTTTCTTCTGCCCAGCTATCTACACGTTCTTTCACCTTTATATTTCCCAATAGTTCAAAAAGCGGTGTCAGGCACATATCTTCTTCATAATCTGTCTTGGCATAATTATTGATGTAAACTGTCATTTTGCTGCTTTTCTTCCGGTTATAGTCCACAAGATAGGTTCTGGTTTCTCCATTCTCATCCTCACCATAGAAAAACGTATCTATTGCAGCAATCTCTCCGGTAGCATAGAAAGTCACATTAAAATGGTTCACCAGATAAATTTTCTTAGGAAGCCCGATTTCATTATCCAGATCCTCCAATATCCCTGCCACACTGTCATCAAAGAAATTATCATGCTTTAATGTTATCTTTACTTCATCACTTTTTTGAAACCGTTCGGATGTCTTGAAAAAATATAACCCTCCAAGGCATACCAGTAACAGAATCATCCCTGCTTTTAGCCAGTTTTTTAATTGATATTTCTTTCTTGTATTTTCCTGCTTCAACGAATTGCTCCTTTCCACCTGCAATCATATCACTATTCCAATAACGCCGCCAAATATTCCTGATATTTCCACGAATTTTTATATCCTTGCAATTTCCAATATATATTGGCATCATAGCATATTTTTCATTTCAAAAGTTTGATATTTTCTTAAGATATTTTCCTGTTTTCATGCTTTCCTAAAAATGTTATACTCAAAGTGATGCTTACCGTAAGAACTCGCCACCGGCAGCTTCTTACAGATAATTTGTAACTAAGAATTTTAGAATGTGAGGATTTACCATGCTTCCCGGTGCTTTTTCAGCCAAAACAAAAGACGGAACCATCTACTACCGTTCCAGCCTTACCTATAAAAGAAAACATATCAGTCTTGGAAGCTTTCCAACGGAAGAAGAAGCCCATCTTGCCTATAAAGAGGGGACTTCTCTACTTTCTGAGTCTGAAATCACACTGGAAAATTATACCGCATATATTAAACTTTTAGATTTTGCCAAAGCCATTACACTTTTAAATTTCCGTGACAACGGCGTCTATATCAAGAATCCGATTTATCTGAAGCAGAATTATTTTCTCTATTTTCTCGCACCACAGACGGAATATAAATTTGATATTGATGATTTATTCTTTTATTCCAGCCACAGGATTATGCAGCGTGGTGGCCGGCTTTTTGTAAATGAATACGGCATGCAGACCGGGATTCTCTCCCGCTATGGAGTCCGTAATCATGCGGTACTGGATGTAGATTACACTTTCGCCAATGGTAACCCCTTCGATTACAGCTACGCCAATATTATTGTCATTAACCGCTACCGTGGAGTTGCCCAAACAGAACACAACGGACTCCTCCGTTATCAGGCTTTTATCCATATCAATGGCAATTATTCCATTGGTACTTATTCTTCCGAAGAAAAAGCTGCCATTGCCTACAACAAAGCTGTTGATCTGGCAAAGGCAGCCGGTATTCATAAGAATTTTGAAGAAAACTATATTACAGAGCTATCCGCTAGAGAATATGCAGAAATTTATACTAATCTTAAAATCTCTCCAAAATATATCAATTATCTTTCTACACTTTCTGCTATTTCTGATTGATGTAATTTACCAGTCCCTCGCAATCGATAATCTTCTGCATAAATGGTGGGAATGCCTGACCCTGGAAACTCTTTCCAGTGGTCTTGTCGGTAATGACACCAGTATCAAAATTTACCTCTACCTCATCTCCTGCTTTGATTTCCAAAGCTGCTTCCTTACATTCAATAATCGGAAGTCCGATATTGATTGCATTACGATAGAAAATACGTGCAAAAGTCTCTGCTATGACGCAGCTTACACCAGCGGCTTTAATTGCAATTGGTGCATGTTCTCTGGATGAACCGCATCCAAAGTTCTTCTCCGCTACAATAATATCTCCTGCAGATACTTTATTTACGAATTCCTTATCAATATCTTCCATACAATGTAAGGCAAGTTCCTTAGGGTCGGAAGAATTCAGATATCTTGCCGGTATAATAACATCTGTGTCTACGTTGTCACCGAATTTAAATACTTTTCCTTCTGCTGCTTTCATGTTCTAATCCTCCTATACTTCTTCCGGGCTGGAAATCTTTCCTGTAATTGCACTTGCTGCTGCAACTGCCGGGCTTGCCAGATAAATTTCCGAATCCACATGTCCCATACGTCCCACAAAGTTACGGTTGGTTGTAGATACGCATCTTTCATTCTCAGCAAGGATTCCCATATAGCCACCAAGGCAAGGTCCGCAGGTCGGTGTGCTGACAATAGCACCTGCTTCAATAAAGGTTCTGATATATCCGGCTTCCATGGCATCCAGATAAATCTGCTGGGTTGCAGGAATTACGATTACACGTAAACCTTTCTTTACTTTCTTTCCTTTCAGGATAGAAGCTGCAATCTTAAGGTCATCTAATCTTCCATTCGTACAGGAACCGATTACTACCTGATCAATAGTAATGTCGCCTACTTCATCAATGGTCTTTGTATTTTCCGGAAGATGTGGAAATGCTACGGTTGGGCGAAGTGTACTAAGGTCAATGGTATACTCCTCATCATATACAGCATCCTCATCTGCTTCATATACTTTATAAGGGCGCTTGGAATGCTCTTTCATATATGCTTCTGCTTTCTCGTCTACCGGGAAGATTCCGTTCTTTCCGCCGGCTTCAATTGCCATATTTGCAATGGTAAAACGGTCATCCATGGAAAGATACCGGATACCATCACCTACGAATTCCATAGACTTATATAATGCTCCATCCACACCAATCATTCCGATGATATGTAAAATAACATCTTTACCGCTAATCCATGGTGCTGGTTTTCCTGTGATATTGAATTTAATCGCGGATGGTACTTTAAACCATGCTTTTCCGGTTGCCATTCCTGCCGCCATATCAGTACTTCCAACACCGGTGGAAAATGCTCCCAATGCTCCATATGTACAGGTATGTGAATCTGCTCCGATAATAACATCTCCTGCAACAGTCAGTCCTTTTTCCGGAAGAAGTGCATGTTCGATACCCATTTCTCCTACATCAAAGTAGTTGGTGATTTCGTTTTTGCATGCAAACTCTCTGACGCATTTACAATGCTGTGCAGATTTGATGTCTTTATTTGGTACAAAGTGGTCCATAACCAGTGCAATTTTATCCTTATGGAACACTCCGTCTACTTTCATTTTCTCTATCTCATGGATAGCCACCGGTGAAGTAATATCATTTCCCAATACCAAGTCTAAATCTGCTTCAATCAACTGGCCAGCCTGAACAGAATCAAGTCCCGCATGTGCCGCAAGAATCTTCTGTGTCATTGTCATTCCCATTTGAAATTCCTCCTGAAATTAAATCATTTTTTCTATACTGTTGCTATTATAGCACAGCTAGTGGTATAATGGAAATACATATTAAACATATTTATTATGATTTTTAGTTATAAACACGGAGGAATCTATAAATGTTGCAGAGTTTATCCAGTTACCGTATTTTCTATACCGTAGCAAAAACACAGAATATATCAAAGGCAGCCAAAGAGCTTTATATCAGCCAGCCTGCCATCAGTAAATCCATACAGAAACTAGAGGAAAGCCTGGGCTGCGAACTCTTCCGCCGAAGTTCCCGCGGCGTATTGCTGACCGAAGAAGGTGAACTTCTTTTTACTCATGTCAGTTCCGCTTTCGAAACCCTGACTTTAGGGGAAGATAAATTAAAGAACTCCTTAGAACTTGGTGTCGGCCACTTAAAAATCGGTGTCAGTTCCACTCTCTGCAAATACATGCTTTTACCTTATTTAAAGGATTTCACAAAACGGTATCCGCATATCAATATTTCTATCGTATGCCAGTCTACTAACGAATCCTTACAGATGTTAGAAGAAAACAAAATTGATATCGGTCTGATTGCAAGGCCGGAAAACCAGAAGACTTTAAATTTCAGCAATGTGGCTGAAATTGAAGATATTTTTGTTGCAACGGAAGCTTACTTAAACGTATTGAATGCAAGGGGCATTTCTTCCGATGCAATCTTACAGAATTCTACACTGATGCTTCTTGATAAGCACAACATGACCCGTCAGTATATTGATGATTATTTACAGGAAAATAAAATTGAGACCAGAGATTTAATCGAAGTCTCTACGATGGACCTCTTAATTGACTTTGCAAAAACCAATCTGGGTGTTGCCTGCGTCATCCGCCAATTTGTCCAGAACGAACTTGCAAATAAAGAGTTATTAGAGATTCCACTTGGTTTTCCAATTCACAAGCGTGAAATTGGCTTCGCTTATAAAAACACCTTAAAGCCTTCGAAATCCTTGGAATTATTTATTGATTTCTACCAGAAATTTCATCCGGGCGAATAAGATGCATCACTGTCAGTTTCTTACAAATGCCTGTCAGCTACGAGAAACATACTTTAAGAGTTTCTCGCGTCAAAAAAAGCTGCCGCAATCGCGACAGCTTTTTTATCATCTTTTTGAAGTATCAGATTAGTTGTTAACCAGCTTATCTTCTTCGTTGTTCCAGCTATACAGCTTACGAATTTCTTCGCCGACTTTCTCTGATGGATGCTCAGAAGCAAGCTTTCTCATAGCTTTGAAGTGTACCTGGCGTCCTGCCGGTGACATATCAAGTAAGAATTCTTTTGCAAAAGTACCATCCTGAATATCTGTTAAAATCTGTTTCATTGCTTTCTTTGTCTCAGCAGTAACAATCTTAGGTCCTGTGATATAATCACCATATTCAGCAGTGTTAGAGATAGAATATCTCATTCCAGCGAATCCTGACTGGTAGATTAAGTCAACAATCAGTTTCATCTCATGGATACACTCGAAGTATGCATTTCTCGGGTCATAACCAGCTTCGCAAAGTGTTTCGAAACCAGCCTGCATAAGCGCACAAACACCGCCACAAAGAACTGCCTGCTCACCGAAGAGGTCTGTCTCTGTCTCTGTACGGAAGGTTGTCTCAAGAAGTCCTGCTCTTGCTCCACCAATTCCAAGACCATATGCTAATGCCAGGTCAAGTGCTTTACCGGTTGCATCCTGCTCTACTGCTACCAGACAAGGAGTTCCTTTTCCAGCCTGATACTCAGAACGTACAGTATGTCCTGGTGCCTTAGGAGCGATCATTGTTACGTCAACATCCTTTGGAGGTTTGATACATCCGAAATGAATGTTAAATCCGTGAGCGAACATTAACATGTTTCCTGGCTCAAGGTTTGGCTCAATATCGTTCTTATACATATCTGCCTGTAACTCGTCATTGATAAGAATCATAATAATATCAGCCTGTTTTGCAGCTTCTGCTGCTGTATATACTTTGAATCCCTGTTTTTCTGCTTTTGCCCAGGATTTGCTACCATTGTAAAGTCCAATAATGACATCACAGCCTGATTCCTTTAAATTTAATGCATGTGCATGTCCCTGGCTACCGTAACCAATGATGGCGATTTTCTTACCATCCAGTAAGGAAAGGTTACAATCTTCCTGATAATAAATTTTTGCTGCCATTTTTTCAGCCTCCTGTTTTAATGATTAATCTAAATATGTAACATCGGCAGACCCTCTGGTCAAACCTGTGATACCGGTTCTAGCGAGCTCTAATATCTCATAGCCCTGTAACAGATCCATAAATGCATCTAATTTATCCTGATGCCCTGTCAGTTCAATTACCATGGAATCGTTAGTGACATCAACCACCTTGCCATGGAAAATATTGGTAACGCTTAAGATTGCCTGACGTTCTGTATCCTTTGCTTTAATCTTAACCAGAATCAGTTCTCTTGTAACGGATGTACCCGGCTCTAATTTCTTAATATTGCGCACATCTTCTAACTTTGCCAACTGCTTCTCAATCTGCTCTAAAATCTGTTCGTCACCACTTGCTACTATCGTAATTCTGGTATATCTTGGATCTGCAGTTACACCAGAAGAAAAACTATCGATATTGTATCCTCTCCGGCTGAAAAGTCCTGAAATATGACTTAATACACCAGAAGTATTCTCTACTAAAATAGATAATGCCTGTTTTCTCATGCGAAAACCATCCTTTTTCTTTCATTCACATTACAGTTATTCTAGCATATCAGTTCTGTTTGTCAATACTAAAATGGCTTAAAGTAATAATATTTTTTTATGCAATAACCTATGGTTATATCATTGATAACAATAACATAAAACTACATGAAACACATTTTGCAATCTGGCAGGCTGCCTGCATAAATTACGGCTGTGAATCCCTGTATTTCCGGATAATATCAATTGTCTTCTGATAATCCATTCTGACTTTCCTAAATTGCTGCAGCATCTCTTCTCCGTATATTTTATAGCGGAGCTGTTCGCACAGAATTATACTTGATTTGCTCAGCCGTCCCAACCCGAGCGTCATGGTCTCTCCCTTTAAGGTATGTACCAGATCAAAGGCTTTCTCATAATCCCTTTCCTGTAAAGCTTCATCAATCCGCTGTACTTCATCGCTTTCTAAGAATTTTATCAAAAAACGGTGTACCAGCTCTTCCTTCCGGAGTCTGCGCATGACCTCTGCATAATCTCCCTCCAGTTCCTTGTAGCATTGCTCTAAATCCATACTCATATTCCCTTTCTGTTGATTTTCTCATAGCATTATAGTACACCACCGTTTTTTCTTTTTCAAGCAATTCTTCCTTATTGTCTGGTGTTTCCATCCGGCTGCACCGGCGGTTCATTCTGTTGCTTTACACTTTGTTGTCCTTCCGAGAGCATAATAAGTGTCCTGGTTATTACTTTTCTTGCATATTCCAATGCCTCTTCTCCATCATATACCGTATCAACCTGGTACTTATGAAATACAAGAATATCTGTAACAGCTTCTGCCATGCTTTCTTCGTCTTCTGCATAGAGTAACTTCATAAAAACATCCTCCTTGCTGCATAACCTGTCAGGCATACCATAGCTAGCTTCCTACAAGCATTTTGGAACTATAGAAAACACATTTTGCAGGAAAGCAATTTCCTGTAAAACAAAAAAGCCAGGATAAAATCCTGACTATATTTTCGGGGAGTACCTCCCGAACTCCGAAGAGCCCGAGAGGCATGAGTTATGAAAAATTATATTAGCTTAATAGCTAGTACTTTTATACTATATCTTATAAAAATATGTTTGTCAAGTGTTTCCCTACAATTTTTCTTAGGGACTTACTTGGGTATATTTCCATTTGAATTTCTACAGTTTTTGATATATTTTTTCTACGTCATAATCCGGCGCCATAGTTGCTGCAATTTCATATATCTTCCTGATATTTTCCGGCTCTTCTTCCAGCATATCAGCTGTTTCTTCTACGGAGTTGCCTTTTTGCAGTTTCTTGATTACCTGACGAATTAGTTGCAGTTTTTCGCCCTGCTCCAAACCCTGCTCCAAGCCTTCTTCCAAACCCTGTTCCAGACCTTGTTCCAGACCTTGTTTTCGACCCTGCTCCAATTTATTTTCCAGTTCTTTTTCAATTTCATCTTTCATTAATTCACGCAATGCTTCACACATCTCATTTTGCCTCCTTAACAGACTATATACCTGCTTATTTGCATTTACACTTACTTGAAGTACCGAATCAATATTGCTCCGTTCATTCTTACTTTCCAAATAATGTATCTGTTCCAAAAATAGTTCTGCATCCTGCATCTCTACCTGTGTAGTCAATACCCGCAGGCTGCAATGAGCTTTTCTTTCCAACTGACTTGTTACTACAACTTGTACTGGGAACGGAACTTTTCCTCTTACATAATAAATTCCAGGATACATTTTTTTCAGGATATATCCTTCTTTTTTCAGTTCCTGAAAAAGTGCCTTCGGATAAGCATTCCGAAAAAAGGATACGGTCACCTCAGATGCTGGAATTTTATTGACTGCTATCCCCTGCGCCTTATATAAGCTGGCGTATCCAATTACCTTAAAGAAGGAATCTATCGTCAATTCATCTCCCGGTCCCTTATACTCTAAAATATTGTGTCCCCTCATAATATGACCAATTTCATTTTGTAACGTCCGCTTCCAATCCATCTTTTTAATAATCACAAGATCAATCTGAAGTGGTTTCTTACTTAAATTATACTCCGGAATTAATTCCAGTACATCCAGATCTTGTCGCAGTTCCAGTTCTGTTGCTGCACAAAACGCCGGATGCCATTGTAATTTTTCTGTTTTTCCTGACATTTCTTCTCCTTTCTTTTGTCTTGGAGAGTATACTTTTGCAATGTCACTTAACCGCAACAACCTTTGTCTGAAAGAATTCTCTCCGCTTCATTTAATGTGAAATAAAAGCTTTGAAAATTCCTGTTATCATATCAGGTTATGTGGTGAACCCGGCGAAATGATAGAATACCGGTATACTTCTGACAGGCTATGTGCCATTGAAATGTATATAGAAATATCAAGCTTTGATTGCATTATAACATGATGAAATGAAAATGTCAGTAAAAAAAGAAAGCATCTGCCCTCCCTTAATCGGATAAGCAGATGTTTTCCATCTCAATTTCTTTCAACTTCTATTTTTGTATCTGTTACATGCATCTTGCTCCGCACTTTGTGCAGAATTTTGCACCCGGCATAATTTCATTTCCGCACTGTGAACAGAACATTTTCTGAGCTTCCTCAACTTTGGTGCCGCATTTCGGGCAGAATTTTGTGCCTGATGCAAGTTCGGCACCGCAATTATTGCAATAACAACCACCTTGTTCCTGTTTATCTCTATACTTCATTTTACTTGTTGCACCAATTGCATCAAGTTCCTGTTTCATTTCTTCTAATACTTCCAAAGAACCTTTTATAAAGAAACCATTTCCAGCTTCAATTTCATCAATACATTCTTTTGCTTCCCTAAGATCTGATCCTGTATATTCTCGAATCAATTTAATCAGCTGAACCCTCTTGTCTCCTGTAGATGTAATAATCAATGCTGCTTCTGTGTCCATTTCTACATACATATCATCTTCATCCACATCTGAATCATTTTCATTCATATCCATTTCATAATCTGCTCCAAGATTATCCAAAACTTTTATTAACTCTTCTACTCTTTCATTTCTGGCTGAAATTTGAAATCCATTATTTTCTGACAAATCATTTAAAAGTTTTAATTCCAAATCTTTTCTATCTAATCCAAGTATCTGATGATATGCTTCGATTACTTTTTCTCCCTGATCTCCTAATGAAAAAATTGCAATAGATGTATTCATTTCTGCATCATCTTCATCTTGCCAATTCTTTTGAATATAAGTAAATGCACCTGCCTCATCCAATTCCTGTTGCATCTGCTGTAATAATTCTAAAGACTCTAATGTACACACGGTTGACTGTTCATCTAAAATATTGCCATTAATTAAATTGCTTAACTCCGTATAATCTGACTGCAGATATTTTTGAATAATTGATATAATCTGTACCGGGTTAGGACCAACATCTGTAATTACAATTCTATATTCCGGTATCTCCTGCTGTACTCCCTTATTTCCAAATAATGATTTCATGAATCCCATTTTCATTTCTCCTTTTCTACTAGTAGTATTTTCCGGCTTCAATTAATAAAGGAATAATTTCTTCCGGTTTTATCTGCTGCAGTTGTTCTAATCTGCTTCCGATACGATTGATATTCTGTATATTCATTTGTTCCTCATCAAAGCGACGCTGTAAAATCTCATGTCTTTCCTGTAATTTCTGAATCTGTTCATCCATTTTATCAATATTAAGCTGTGCATCATCTTTCTGTGGATTTGCCGTAATGAACCCAAGAATAACAAAGTAAATCAAAATACCCAGAATAATTACACCAACAGACACTGCAACACGGAGAATTGTCCGGACACAGCTCCATAAAATGCGTAAAATTCCTGCAAAAAATCCATAATTCATTGCATTGGCAAATAAATGTCTCACATCAATAATCCAGCGGAACAGGGAAACAGCACACCATACCAGTACTAACGCACAGATAATACCGATTGCAATAGAAATTGCCTTGCGGACAGGGGAAGTCTGGCTCCAACGCTCTGCAAACTCTTCCTTTTTCCGTGTCAGTGTGTTTTCCTGCAATTTAGACATTTCAGTTACCTGTTGTATTTTAGAACTAATCTCATTCTGCTGTGCATTCCGCTCATTCAATGACTTTCCAAGACTTGCTAAAGCGATCTGTCTGCCGTCATTTAAAATACCTTCCATCTCCTGAAGAATCTCTGGAGTAACATCCTCACAGCGATATATTTGCTGAATATAATCTCCTATCTCCCCCCAATTTATATGTTTCTTCTTTTTTTCACATAAAATCAGTCCATAATAGCCCTTACAGCTCCACATAAAATCATTACGGATTCCTGTAAATTCTGCTTTTGCCGCCGAAATGTTTCCCTGATTTAGTAATGTCATGGCATTTTTATAACGGTTATCCAGACCATCTCTTCCACTTCCTCCGGCAACAGCAACAGTCAGATTGATATTTTCAATTGTTTTCTTCAAATCCTGATGAATATTTTCAATATGTTCATCTGTTTTCTGAAACTCTTTTGATAAATTATGTACCAGGAAAAGATTATCACATGCCATGCATTCATACTTTTCCTCTGTAATTTTTCTTACTGCACCACTGCCACAACTGGGACATTTTATTTCTTCCATTTTCTAGCCCTGCTCCTTTGTATTTTTTATTTTTCTGATTTCAAGCTGCTTCATGATGCTCCGCAGATTTCCGCAAAAGCGGCTTCATCTGTTGTTGAAGAAAGCTGCAATATCAACTGTCTGATTGCCTCATTTTCTGTTGCCACTGCAGGTGAACTGACCGGATCACTGTATCGCATCTTTTCCAGCACTTTGTCAATTTCTTTGCGGTTGACCTCATCTGTAATCTGCACTCTGCAAATTTCAAGCTGCTGAATAAGTCCTTTAAACACTTCGATGGAACTCTGTTCCTGTGTCTGAACCTTTGTAATATATTTATTACTTGCTGCCATAGCAATCTCAATGATAATGAAAACTGCTAAAATCGCACTCTGTAACAAATAGGAATACACCTGATAATCCTTCGGAATTTTCAGGCAGACCTTAAAGAAAACAAAAATCTGAATTACAAGATAGACTCCGCTCAGATATACAAGCGGCATCTTTAATGCTGCCTTTTGTTTTTCCTGTTTATGAAATACCAGAAATGCAAAAATTGGCTGCATCAATATTGCAATCAGGCAAAATATGTACTTGAACATTATTTCTCCCTCCTCGTTCCGCATTTCGTACAGAAATTAGCTTCCGGCGGCATTTCATTTCCACAGTTTGCGCAGAAAATCTTCTGTGGAATCACCACTTTTTCACCACACTGGAAACAGAATTTAGCATCCTTCGACAGACTCGTTCCACACTTGACACAGGTAATATTTCCACCTTGCGCCTGCGGCTGTACTGCTGGCTGCGACTGTGTTGCTGCAATATCTGGCTGCATTGCTGCTGTCCCTGTCTGCGCTGCTGTTACCGGCTGTGCCTGAACTGCTGCATCCATATTGTTTTTCATCATGTCACCCATGGAAAACGCCAGTGGAATCTGTGCCATCATATTCGCCGGATTCGCTGCAAAGCCTTCATTCTGTGCAAATGTTCTGCTTACATCAAACTGCTGCTCCTGTTGCCAGGTATATCCCTGCAGTTCTCTCGCTTTGGCAAGTCCTTCTGCTTCAATTACGGTAGCATCACGATTTCCCATTGCTTCAAACCGCTTCTGTGCCATGCTGTTATCTAATTTTTTAAGTTCTTCCAAATCGTCCGGCTTAATGGTAACTGCAGACACAAAGAAATTTAAAATCCGGATGCCATAGCCTTCAAGGTCGCTTTCCACCTGACCGGCAACGTTTTCGGAAATTTCATTCAAATGCTGGTTGAAAACATTGTAGCTATATTTGCTGAGTTCTACTGCAATGCAATTTTTTACTCTTGTAACTAAAAGGTCTTTAAAAAATTTCTGAATATCTTTGGTGGTCATTGCTTTTTCGGTACCAACCAGATTAATCAGAAGCTTTCTTCCATCCTCTATTTTCAGTCCGAAAGAACCACTGGCACCGGCACTGTAACTATAGCCGTAATTCGGATCACGAACTGTCACCTGACTTGGTGTTCCCCATGCGATATCCATCATGGTCGCAAGGTTAATAAAATAAACCTCCACATGGAACGGACTTACTCCGCCCGAAACCAGATTTCTTATTTTGGAAATAAGTGGAATGTTTTTCGTTTCTAAGGTATAACGACCTGCTTTAAAAGAATCCAGTGCCTGTCCGTCACTGAAAAATACTGCCTCCTGCGACTCATGCACAATCAATTGTGACAGCGTATTAAAGTCTTCTGCGGGATGCTTATAAATAAGAGTTAAATTATCCCCTTCATATTTGATCACTTCCTGAATAGCCATCAAACTTTCTCCTTCCGTAAATTTATATAAACTCCTTTCTCGATTATACTACAAAACTTCCATTTTGGACACTTTTTTCTTCCATTTTGGATATTATTTTCTCAACGAGGTGATACATATGTCAGAAAGAATTAATCAACACCTGCATCCACTGGTAGGTTCTAACATCCGGAGACTGCGGAAAGAACAGGGTTTGAAAGCCACCGAAGTCATTGCGAAGCTCCAATGTGATGGCATCAATGTAACTACCGGCATATTCAGCAAGGTGGAAAATGGTTATAATAACCCAACGGTAGATATGCTGATTGGATTGACCAAGATTTTTAATTGTGATTTTAATGAATTCTTTAAACAATAATAGGCAGCTAAACGGTGAATGGTTTAGTTGCCTGTTGTTGTTTTGTCATATAAAAGGGGAGCTACCAATATTATTTTTTGAAATATGTTATTTTCTACAATGTTGTCCTGTCGTTGACTTTGCCTGATTCTGACATAATCACACTACACATAACATCAAGTGTCTAACACGTTTTTATTATATCATCACCATCTTTTTTTACAATACTAACGCTTATGAAATATACTAATAAAACAAGGTCAGTCTTTCCACACCATGGTGATTCCAAGACTGACCTTAATGTCACTAATTCATATTCTGTTGCAATTCTTTTATGTTGTCCAAATCAGACAAATCCATTCCTTCATATCTCTCAACAAAATCTATCAATGTTGATTTACGAACCTTTAGACTACCTAATCGAAGTGCAGATAATAGTTTTCTGTTAATCAACTCATATACCAGATGCCCATTCACCTCTAATACCGCTGCCGTCTCACGCACATTGTACAAAAGCTTTTCGTCTTTTAAATCCTTTTTATCCATTTTACACCATCCCTCCTAAATATGTTCCTAAAATCGTATTTGCATCAGTTTTGTAAAAATTAATAAATCTAAAAAGCATCTGAATACTCATTCCCTTTGAGCCTTCCTCAATTCGTGCATAATGACATAAACTCATATCCATTTCCTCAGCCGCCTTCATCTGTGTCATTTTTCTTTTTTCACGTAAATCTCTTATATTATTTCCAATCACATATGGATCAAATTTAGTTCTGCTCACTTCTGCCACCTCCATCAATTAACATCCATACTCCTCTGCATGTGATATTTTTCTCTTACTCATAATAAATTATCTCCTTTACGATTTCGTATTGGAGAGCTCCGGCGCCTTCACTCTCGTGACGTGCTCTCTCAAGCACATGTTTATTGTATATTGTCATGGATGAATTACCGACCGTGTTTACGCGACAATTTTGTCGTGTTAACACGACATTTGCATCTGCTTCTAATATACTTAAATATTTTTTACAGATAGGACTTCCGTTCGAAGCAAAAAAAAGAATCCATGCCTTTCCCGCATGAATTCATTTTATCGTTCCTTACGCATCCTTATATTCTATTTTTAATGGTGTATGTGTCTCAAATATCTGTCATATATAAAGTCTGCTATAATTAATACAATTATTTGTCGTATAATTTATCAACCTCGGCTTCATACACCGATTCAGTCTGAGTATCAAACAGCACCCATTCCACCAAATCGAAGCTGTCCGGATTATCTTGCAAGAACCTGTTTACTGTATGTACTGCAATCTTTGCTGCCAACTCAACCGGAAAACCATATGCTCCCGTTGATATGGAAGGAAATGCAATAGACCTTATTCCATTATCCATTGCTAACTTCATAGAATTAAAATAGCAGTTAGCAAGAAGTTCCTCTTCTCTATTTCTTCCACCATTCCATATCGGTCCGACAGTATGTATAACATCATCACATGGCAGATTATATGCCTTAGTGATTTTAGCCTCTCCCGTATCACATCCATGAAGTGTCCTGCACTCCACCAGAAGTTCCGGTCCTGCGGCTCTGTGAATAGCACCATCTACTCCGCCTCCTCCAAGAAGAGAGCTGTTTGCTGCATTCACGATTGCCTGCACATCTGTTATTTTCGTAATATCACCTTTTATCGTCTTGATCAAGTACATTTTCTTCTCCTTTATCTTCAACAATTAATGCTAAATAATATGCAAATGGAATCAATATTTTCTGCTGTACAGAACTCTCATCATACACAATTATCTTCTTTTGAATAGCATTTAAATCTGTGAAATACGCTAAATACAGACTGAACAATTCCCAATATGTTTGATCCCAAATCAAAGCCTTTTCTTCACTCGCTTTTATAATACGTGGAAAAAGCATAATTTGTTAGAAATCATTTTTATAATTAATCCATAATTATTACAAACAGATTCTATCACCCTATCTATATGATCTGCTGTATATTCAGAAACATTATCACGTACAATACTA
>NZ_QTVB01000035.1:0-21326 GCF_003435965.1 Roseburia sp. AF42-8 | reverse complement strand
TGCATATTGTTTTCCTGCCTTTCTATCCATACCACCGGGGCGGCTGCCCCGGCAGGAACTTTTCTCTTATTATAGCACCAATCTTGTGAAATCACAATTTATTCTTGTATCCTGCCGCTGATACCGTCTGGATTGGTTTTCCTTTCTTTTTTGTTCCCTTTAATTAGCCATGAACTGTTTCATGCCCTGGCTTTTCGCGCCCGGATTGTCGTTTCCGTAGCCCTCCAAGAGGTTGATAACGCCCCAAATGCCAAGACCTGCTCCGAGAGCGATAACGAGTGTCTGCAAAACGCCTACTGCGCTGTTGAAAAATGCCATAATATAACTCCTTTCTGCCGCTGTGCGGCTGCCCGAAAAAGGGCATAAAAAACGGCGGTCAGTTTTCGATAACTGCCGCGGTCATAAGTCCCCGCGCTGCGTTTGTTGCTGCTGCGCGGCGGTATTCAGTTGTAGGGTGCGGCTTCCTGCCGCGATACGCGCAAGGAGTAGGGGCGCGTACCATGTAGCCCGTGTTTATTATTTTTACTTTAAGCTCCCTCCTTTTCAAAAAGCGGTGTGTAGACAGGCTTAATGCCGTACTGCCGTTCCCGGACAGCTTCGATATACTTGATATAGGAAATACCTGCCTGTCTTGTCCTGCGTTCCTGTTCCCGCTGCATTTCCTCGGCAGCTTCCACAAGCCCGCTGATAGCCCGGATTAGCTGCTGTTTTGCCTTTTTCTTTCTGATACGCTTATTCATTTTCTGTGTCCTCCTGCAAATCTGCTTCGTCAACTTCGTAATAGTCAAATACCTCGTCCGGCTTTACGATTGCAGGACGGCGGCGCAAGTGCTTTTCCATGTCAAAGGCATTTTTCTTGTCAAAGTCGGAAAGGTACTTGTACTTCGGGTGTTTGGTAATATCGTATTTTTCGGAGAAGAACGGACGCACCCCGCGTAGTTGCAAGATACATTTCCCGCCGTCCATGACCGCAATTTCATCTTCGCTCATAAGCTGCTTGCCTAACTTCTGATAGTTCAGCCCGTGGGAAAGCTCCCGTCCTCTTGTTTCGGAAGTGTTGAAGCTGTCAATGGTTTCTTTCCCCAAGATTTCCGACATTTCTTTAAGGGTCGTTTTCTCCTTGCCGCCCAAGAACAGGGTCGTATCGCAGTTGCCGACAATGGTATCGGCGTTGTCCTTGTAGATAGCCTTTAGCTGCGACTGGCTCTGCAAGATGATGGACGCGGAGATTTCGCGGCTCCTTATCGTGGCAATGAGTTTTTCAAACTTCGGTATCTGCCCGATATTTGCAAACTCGTCAAGCAGACAGCGCACATGAACAGGTAGCCGCCCGCCGTACACATCATCTGCCTTGTCACAAAGCAGATTGAAAAGCTGTGTGTAAAGGATTGATACAACAAAGTTAAAGGTGTCGTCGGTGTCGGAGATAATAACAAAAAGCGCGGTCTTTCGGTCGCCTAAGGTGTCAAGCTCCATTTCGTCGGTTTCCATCAGCTCGCGCAGTTCCCGAATGTCAAAGGGGGCAAGACGCGCACCGCAGGAAATGAGGATAGAGCTTCTTGTTTTTCCGGCAGACAGCAAAAACTTCTTGTACTGGCGCACCGCAAAATGTTCCGGGTCTTTTTCCTCCAAGCGTTCAAACATGAGGTCAACGGGGGATTGAAATTCCGGGTCGTCCTCGCGGGCTTCCGACGCATTTATCATTTCAAGCAGCGTCGTAAAGTTTTTCTCATTCTCCGGGGCTTCGTACCAGATGTAGCCGATAAGGGCGCAGTAAAAAAGCCGTTCCGATTTCACCCAAAAATCCTCGCCGGATTTTTCCCCGTCGCCTTTGGTGTTGGCGATAATGGTATTTACCAGTTTCAAAATATCCTTTTCGCTGCGCAGATAGGCGAAGGGATTGTACCGCATGGATTTCTTGAAATTGATGGTGTTTAGCACCTTGATTTTGTACCCGCCCCGCTGCAAGAGCTTTCCACACTCGATTAAAACCGTTCCTTTCGGGTCTGTGACAACATAGCTGCTGTGCATTTGCATTAAGTTGGGCTTTACAAAAAACCTTGTTTTGCCGCTGCCGGAGCCGCCGATGACAAGCACGTTTTTGTTTCTTGCATACTTCGGGTGCTTCGGGCGGCTGCTCATCATCAGCCTTTCGGTCTGCGTCAGCAGCACGTTATTTTCAAACATGGGGTCGATATATGGCTTTATATCCTCGGCATTGCCCCAACGTGCAGAGCCGTACTCCATGCCCTTACGGTATTTCTTTGCGTTCTTGCCTTTCACATAGACCGCAAGCCGGATAACGACAGCCCCGACAATGCCGATAAGCAAATCCATAGGGTTAAAACTCGGCAGGGCATTTGAAAAGGCAGCGGAAAAGCCGCTGCCAATGGAAACCAGCTTGCCGGAGAGGTCAGCCCCCGGCGAGAGCCGCACCGCCTGTCCGACTTTATCAAAGAGATACACAAAGAGCAGATAGGGGGCGTTTAGGATAAGCAGCTTCTTGATATTCGGCTTCATAGCGATACCTCCCTGTCCTTGTATTTTGTCTTTTGACGGTTCGCGTTAAGCTGCTTTGCTGCTTCCCGGAATGTGGCAAGTGCCTTTCGGATAGAGGGCTTTTGCTCCTGTGTCAGCTTCTTTGCGGAAAACTCCTTAAAGGCTGCGGTCAGAGCGTCCGCGTCCCGCCCCTTGAAAAAGACGAGATAACGGGGCGGCGTTTCGGTGCTGTCTTTCTTTAGGGCAAAGTCGATACCGTATTTTTTTGCCGTCTGCTCAAAGGCTTTGATATTGCCCTCGGTTATCTCAATGTTGGATAGCCCCGCGTTCTGCTTCGCAAGCTGCTTTAGGGTCTGCTTCCCGTGGGGCTGTTTTTCCTGCTGCTTTTTTGCCTGTGCAAGCATGGCTTTGATTGCCTTTTGCAGCGTTTCAGCGGTCAGCTTCGCTCCCTTGACAGAGAGCGCAACCACTTTTTCGTTGATTTCATCTTGCAATGTTTACCGTCCTCCTTTCCCGGTAGTAGTGATAGTGTTAAGGTGGTACGCCGCTTTTGGGCGTGAAAAAAGGGCGTCCGTTCTTCACGCCGCCCCGTTAAATCCGCACCCGCAGCCCGTTCAAGTCCTCGGCGCGGATACCTACAAGATACCAGTTGTCCCCGTACTCAATCCGGGTCGGCTTCCATTTGCCGCCTGTGAATACGTCCATGCACTCGCCGCAATGCAAGCCGCCGTAATAGTCGGCAATATCAAAGCGAATATCGTAGCGGTCAGCGGTTTCGTCAAAAATTAAAGCTCCTGTTTTCTGTGCCATGTGGTAAATCCTCCTTTTTTCGTTTACAGGCTTTCGCCCTCGTTGTAGGTGTAGTAGTCCGGGTCGCCGTATTTAGGCTTGCCGGATAATGCGCCGCTTGCCATGTCGTGAGCGACAAGGGAAGTATAGTAGCTGTCAATGGTAGACGGGGCATTGAAAAGCACCGCCTTTAGGTACTGCTTGATGTTGCGGATTTTCGTGGTGTTCTCCTGCATACAGTCAAGCACAAAGCGGATATGTTCGCTGTTCAGCTTCATAAACTTTGACTTCACAAGCTCGGCGGGGTAATCGTCCCCGGCAATACGGATTTTCTTTCTTGCCGTACAGACGGTTTCAAGCATGAGGTCAACAATTTCATTCAGACGGTCGCGGTCAAGGCTTCTGTCCTGTAAGAGAATGTCATAGGCGATATTGTCTTTGATAATTTCCTCATACACTCTGTAAGCGTCGTTCCTTTCCGTTCTTTTCCGTTCCGGCGGCTGTGCCGTTTCGTCCTCGCCATAAGGCAAGGGATTTAGGGAATGGATAGGAATGGAATGGGTACTTGATAAATCCGTATTTGATTTTTCTTTTTTTGGTAAGTTAGTTCTTTGTATATCTTTATTTAATTGCGTTGGATTTTCCAACGTAGGTTTTTCCTGCGTAGGTTTTTCCAACGTTGGATTATCCAATGTTGGATTTTCCAATGTAGGTAAATCCGATACAGGCGGGGTCTGCGGCTGCTCAAAGATTACATAGTCTGTGCCGCGCAAGCGTCCTTTCTCGTCGCGCTCCCTTGAACGGACGATATACCCGGCGCGTTCCAGTTCCTTAACGGCTTCCCGGATAGCGTCGATTTTCTCCCGGTTGATAAAGGACAGCCCCGCAAGGGTATAGTCCCAATCCTCCGGCAAGGACAGCATTTGCGATAACAGCCCTTTTGCCTTTAGGGATAGCTCCTTATTGCGTAAGTGGTGGTTGCTCATAACCGTATAGCCCTTGTTGCGCTCCACTCTGAAAACTGCCATAGCTTCATCACTCCTTGCTGCATACCTGTTACGCAATAGAAACGCGATTTTGAGGGTTTAGGTATCAATCCCTTATCCGCTGAAAACCGCGCCCGCAAAGCCGCATAAATCAAGGGCTTTTTCCTGCCTACTGCGTAACAAAGGGCATGAAAAAAGCGGCGTTCCTGTTCTTCCTTGTGGGAAGTGAGAAACGCCGCCTGTGCGGTGCGTTATTCTGCTTCTTCGGCTATGAGGTCTTGTATGACTTCGCCAAAGTCTGCCGTAAAGGAAAAAATGAAGTATTCCAAAACGGCGGGGTCTGCGTCCATAGGCTCGGCTTCTTCGGAAAAGGGCAAGCCCATAAGCCCATAGAGCATTTTTATGATTTTGAACAGCTTCCCCCGGTCGGCGGGGGTGTTCATGGTAACAAGTACGTCGGTCAAGCGGTTTACGGTTTCCATGTCGCCGCCTGTCGTTACCCATACCATTTCTGCGAATGACTGCGTGATTGCCCCGGCGACAAGGTTTACCTTATCCTTGCTGATTTCGCCGGACGGGAGTATAATACCCTTGTCTAAAAGTACGTTTTTCATGTCGTCCTCCTATAATCTGTGGTGCCAAAATGGTGCCCGGTCTTACAAAATCATCTTATACGGAGATACGGCAAGATAAATGACGATACGCGGAAAACCTTGATTTTAAGCCATTTTCGCAAGGTTTTATAAACACTTGCGCGGGCTTATAAGAAGATTTCCGTCTATCAAATCAATAAAAAATAGACGAAAAGAAAATGGGGGAACAGAGATGTTAGAATATGAAATTGAAATCGGAAAAGAAGAGCAGGATGCGCTACTTGAAATAACTTTGCAATCGGATGGATACCGGAAGAGAAGAAAAGTGGTAACGATTACTTCTGTGATTATGTGCATAATCTGTCTGCCGTCCGGAATGTTAAGCTTTATGCTTGGCAGGGCAGAAATGGGTTCACTTTTTATGATTCTTTGGGCAGCTTTTCTATATTTTGCATGCGGCGGGAAAAAGGTACAGCAGAGAGCAAGACTTAAGAGATTTTATGCAAATGCACAGAAGGCACTGGTAAGTGGCCACCGCAAGTATATTTTCAGTGAAGAAAGCATCAGCATAAAATCAGAAATAGCGGAGGGTGTGAATCTGTGGACTGCCTATAAGGACTGGGGATTCTATGAAAATTATATTTATATCAGAAATCTGTCCAATCAGGTGATTCTGGTAAGGCAGAGCGAGCTGTCAGCAGAAGACCATGCATGGCTGGTGGATTTGCTGACCCGTCATCTGGGCGCAGCGCTGGCTTAGAGGAAGCAGAATGAAATGGTGGAACGGAATCTTACTACAGGAAGTGTATTTAAAAATGTAATTATATTTTCGCTGCCATACCTTTTATCTTATTTTTTACAGACATTGTATGGAATGGCAGATTTATTTATCATCGGGCAGTTTGAAGGAGTTGCCAGCACTACGGCGGTATCCATTGGCTCACAGGTCATGCATATGATAACAGTTATGCTGGTGGGACTTGCCATGGGAACAACGGTCAGCATCGGACAGGCGATTGGAAGCAAAGTTAAGAAACGGGTGGCAGAAGGAATTGGAAACACGGTAATCCTATTTATGGGAGTTGCCCTTGTGCTGATGACGGTGCTGCTCTTGCTGACAAAACCAATTGTAACAGTAATGTCTACACCACAGGAAGCAGTAATGGGAACGATATCCTATCTTACCATCTGCTTTATCGGGATTCCTTTTATTACAGCATATAATATTATCAGTGCAATTTTCCGTGGTATGGGTGACAGCAAGAGTCCGATGTACTTTATTGCCATTGCATGTGCGGCAAATATTGTCTTGGATTATGTATTTATCGGCGGACTGCATCTTGGACCGGCAGGTGCAGCTCTTGGAACCACTTGTGCCCAGGCAATCAGTGTAGTTATTTCCCTGTGTATGATTATCAGACAGCGGAAAGAATTCTCTTTTAGCAGAAAAGATTTCAGACCGAACCGAAATGTAATGGGACAGATTTTAAAAATCGGTATTCCCATTGCATTGCAGGACGGTTTCATTCAGGTGGCATTTATGATTATCACCATCATTGCGAACCAGCGTGGATTAAATGATGCAGCGGCTGTGGGAATCGTGGAAAAGATAATAAGCTTCCTGTTCCTGATTCCGTCCTCCATGTTATCAACAGTATCTGCACTTGGTGCACAGAATATCGGAGCGGGAAAGAGGCAGCGTGCCAATGAAACATTGCGCTATGCTGTGATGATTACAGTGGGCTTTGGAATTATCGTAGGAATCTTCATGCAGTTCTTCGCCAGTCCGGTGGTGGCGTTATTTACAGATGCATCGGATGCATCGGGAGCGGAAGTGGTACGTCTGGGAGGTCAATACTTAAGGGGATATGTCTGGGATTGCATGTTCGCAGGAATTCATTTCAGCTTCAGCGGATATTTCTGTGCCTGCGGCAAATCCGGCATCTCATTTTTACATAATATCATTGCAATTACACTGGTAAGAATTCCGGGCGTTTATCTGACTTCGACTTTATTCCCGGATACCTTATTCCCAATGGGACTGGCAACGGCAGCAGGCTCCCTGCTTTCCGCAATCATCTGTGTTGTTGCATTTACAATCTTAAACCGGAAGGAAAAATCATGAAGCCGTTAATTTTGTTTGCACTGCCAGTACTGTTTGGTTGCAGCTATCAGCCAAAAATGAAAAAAGATTGATTTTGGCTAATAAAAACACCAGTGATTTAAAAATGTAAATACGAGGAAGGCTTGCATAATTCCTCCTGTTTTCCACATACTACCCATACAGCACAAAAATGGAAAGTATGTAGGAAACAGGAGGAATTTTTAATGAAAGCAACAGGAATTGTACGTAGAATAGATGATTTGGGGAGAGTTGTAGTGCCAAAGGAAATCCGCAGGACACTGCGAATCCGGGAAGGTGACCCGCTGGAAATTTTTACAGACCGGGAAGGTGAGATTATTCTTAAGAAATATTCACCGATTGGAGAACTGAGCCAGTTTGCCGGACAGTATGCAGAGAGCCTGGCACAGAGCACCGGGCATCTGGTATGTATTACCGACCGGGACCATGTGATTGCGGCTGCAGGAAACGGAAAGAAGGAATTCGAAGGAAAACCAATCAGCAGGCAGTTAGAGGAACTGATCGAAGACCGGAAAAATATTCTTGCACAGCAGGGAGACAGCAAATTTGTACGAATTACCTTAGATGATACCGGGAACTATCATGACCAGGCAATCAGCACGATTATCTGTGAAGGAGATGCCATCGGAGCAGTTGTTTTATATGAGAAAAATGAAACTGCAAAAATGGGAGAAACCGAAAGCAAGCTTGCTATTACAGCGGCGGGATTTTTAGGAAGACAAATGGAACAGTAGCCTTGTATCTTTTTATGGAACAGTGTAAAATAGAGCAATATGGAGGAATCCCATGTCCCATAAAGAGAAGAAAAAAAGGAAAAAGAAATACCGTGGTTTCTGGCTTTTTGTAAAGCTGCAGATAGTTCTGATACTTCTGGTAATCGGCGGGCTGGCGTATTACTATTTTGGCGGGTATGCCAGTCAGGTCAGTGCCATGCATGAAGAGGCAGTCCGGTTTGTAAAAGAGTCGACGAAGGACACATTCCGGGCGGAGCAGACCAGCCAGGTTTATGATGTGAATGGAACGAGAATCATGTCACTTCGTGGCACCAAGGATGTAAGCTATCTGACCAGTGATGAGATACCGGAAGAAGTCAAAGAAGCCATGGTCAGTATTGAAGATAAAAAATTTTACAGTCATGGCGGAATCGATTTTAAGGCAATTATCCGTGCAGTCTGGGCAATGGTGCGTAACGGAGAAGTAACCCAGGGCGGAAGTACCATTACGCAGCAGCTTGCAAGAACCATTTTCCTAAATAATGACAGAACGTGGCAGCGAAAAATGGAAGAAATATTCATTGCCACAGAGCTGGAAAAGAAATATACCAAGGATGAAATCTTAGAGTTTTATCTTAACAATATTTATTTTGGAAATGGATATTATGGCATTCAGGCGGCGAGCCGGGGATATTTTGATACAGATGTTTCATTTTTGTCATTGTCCCAGATGGCATATCTTTGTGCGATACCGAATAATCCGACGATGTATAATCCTTATAAGAACCCGGATAATACGTTAGGAAGGCGTGACCGCATTTTAAAAAACATGTATGAAGATGGCAAAATCAGCCGCAGGGAATATAAGGATGCCAAACAGGAAACGATTGTACTCAGCACAGCAGAGCCAACAAAGCGTTATGATGCGGTAGAGACCTATGCCTGCTATTGTGCAACACGGGCATTGATGGAGCAGCAGGGTTTTGAATTCCGGACAGATTTTTCTTCGGAGGAAGATCGAAAGACCTATGAAGAAGCCTATCAGGAGCAGTATAAAACCTGCGAACAGTCTCTTTATACAGGAGGCTATAGAATCTATACTTCCATTGATTTAAATATGGAAGAGCAGCTTCAGAATGCAGTGGATGAGAAGCTGCAGGATTTTACCGATGTCAATGAAGAGGGCATTTATACATTGCAGAGTGCGGCAGTATGCCTTGACAATGAGACTGGTTTTGTAAAGGCAGTCGTAGGCGGCAGAAGTCAGGAATATGACGGGCATATGCTAAACCGCGCCTATCAGAGTTACCGGCAGCCGGGTAGTGCCATCAAACCGTTGATTGTATACACACCGGCGCTGGAGCGGGGCTATACCCCGGATACTGTGGTGGAAGATGCACCGATTGAGGATGGACCGGAAATGCCAGTGGCAGGTATCTTGGCAGCGTAACCTTGCGTTATGCAGTAGAAAATTCCATTAATACAGTGGCGTGGAATCTTTTAGAAGAGATGACTCCCACTACAGGAATTTCCTATCTGAAGGAGATGAATTTTGCAAAGCTGTCCCCGGAGGATGAAAGACCGGCGGCATCCCTGGGTGGATTTACCAATGGAGTCTCTCCGGTAGAAATGGCGGCGGCTTATGCCACCATAGAAAATGATGGAAAATACCGGGAGCCTACCTGCATTGTAGAGATACAGGATGCAGACGGAAATGCAATCTATCAGAAAATTGTCGATGAAAAGCAGGTTTATAAAACCAATGCAGCCCGTTGGATGACCAATATATTAGAGGGTGTTCTGACACAAGGAACAGCAAAGGGACTGGCATTGTCCGAGACTGCCAGTGCAGCGAAAACAGGAACCACCAATTCCAATAAGGATGGCTGGTTTGTAGGCTATACAAAGTATTACACCACCAGCGTCTGGGTTGGATATGATATTCCGGCAGAACTTCCAGGACTGACAGGAGCCAGCTATCCGGGAGAAATCTGGTATGATTATATGGAAAATTTACATAAAGAATTACCGTATGCAGATTTTGTGGCACCTCTTGGTACAGGCGATGTTGCGGAGAGTGACACAGATGTGACAGAGGGTAATGCAGCAGAGAATGATACCGTAGAGAATGACACTACAGGAGATAATATAGCTCCGGCAGAGGAAGAAAGGCGATAATATGGAAAAGAAAGCTGATTTAAAGACAATGACCTGGAAACAGCGAATCGGATTTGTCTGGGACTATTACAGACTTGTAATACTGGCAGCAGTTGCAGTGATTATTTTGATTGGTATGACGGTACATCATTATATGACCACAAAGGAAGATGTTTCCCAGATTGTATTAGTAAATGCAAAGAGTATGCCGGCAGATGAAGAACCGGATTTCTCAGAATTCATGGAGCAATATGGATATGATACAGCAGCCCAGGAGGTTGTGGTAAATGATGCATATTATGTGGATTTAACCAGCACAGATACCAGTAATCTCTATTCCTATCAGTCCCTGCAGACAGTGATTGCAGGCGGTGGAGTAGATGTTTTGGGTGCCGATGAAATGGTTTTTGAAAATCTTGCCCAGTCTGGTGCCATAGCAGATTTGACGCAGTACTTTTCCAAAGACGAGCTGGAACAGTTAAAGGATTATATCTTCTATGTAGAGGATAAGGACACCGGAGATACTTTTGCAGCAGGCATCCGTCTTGGAGCCGGAAGCTGGCCGGTTGAACACGGTTATTATGACAAGGAATGTATTCTTGGAATTGCCCTTGGCTCCGAACATAAGGAAGCAGCGGAGCAGATGTTCCATTATTTGCTGGAAAAATCCAATTTAGACTAAAGAAAGCGCAAGATATAGACGATATAAAAATAAGAAATGGTACATTGTGTATATCTTGCGGAAAAATCTTGCGAAAGATGACAAAATGACCTATAATAAAACTACCTGGACCATGAGAAGATAAGGCAGATGAATCATAAATTATGGATGAAAAGATTTATAAAATAGGCGATTATGAATTCGAAACCTTAAGGGAATACAGGCAGGCGCAGGAAGATTTAAAGAAAATCAAGTATATTACCGATGAACTGGATATTTATGATCCGGAAGTGGCAATCCGGTTATATACCATGATGCGCACGAAGAAAATCCGTTTTAAAAGTGAAATCGGAAAATCGTTCTTCTGGTGCATTTCAGATATTGTTGCGGATAGTTCGCAGAACATGATAGAAGAAAAAATTGCCAAGGAAGAAGCGGAAGCAGAAGCAAAGCTGCCATTTCATTTTACCTGGCAGAAGGTGGTCGGCATCGTATGCATCATTGTTGCGACAGCCTGTATCGGATATTATGCGATTTCGGAATATGCGGATTATAAAGCTGCTAACAGGCTTAAGGATTTACAGAATAAGAAACAGAATAATGTAGTAGAGCACCTTGTAACAGGAACGGAGCAGATGAATCCGGAAAATACAGAAGATGCAACTGAAACAGGAGAGACAACAGAGCAGCCACTGATTATGTTAGAGGATTATGTTTCCCTGTATGCGGAAAATCCGGAATTAATCGGATGGTTACATATTCCGGATACGGATATTGATTATCCGGTCATGCAGTCTTCACAGGAAGAACCGGATTATTATCTGAAACATGATTTTGATAAAAATGACGACCTGAATGGCACCCTTTTTATCGATGCCAGAAATGATTACATAAACAGGGATACCAATATCATCATTTACGGACATAATATGAAAAGCGGAATGATGTTTGGCGAATTAAAGAAATATCTGGACGAAGATTTCTACAATGCCCATAAGACGATAGAGTTTAATACTCTTTATGAAAGAGGAGTCTATGAAGTCATTGAAGTGGGATTATCGGAGGTCCAGTATCAGGATGAAAATGTATTCCGGTATTATAATTTTCTGAATACAGATTCCGAAGAAGAATATCAGGAATATTTAAATAATGTGGCACAGCTTTCTGTATATGGCACAGAGATAGACAGTACTTATGGAGACCAGTTGCTGACTCTTTCTACCTGCAATAATTATACACAGGACGGAAGAATGTTTATACTGGCAAAGCGTGTACAGTAAGTAGATAAGAAGTATAATGTATCAAGCAGATAAAGCTAGGAGAGATGAGAGATGCAGATATTGAAAAAAGGATTTTCTATTTTTGCAGCAGTATGTTTGCTGCTGGCAGTGATACCGGGACAGACAGTCCGGGCAGACGAGACAACAGATGAAAATGGATTTACAGTAGATGACAGTGGAACACTGGTTGCCTACAGCGGAGCCGGTGGAGCAATTACAATTCCAGAGTCAGTATCTACAATTGCAAGTGGTGTATTTGCATCCAATACATCCATTACAAGTGTAACGATTCCATCTTATGTGACTGGAATGGGAAGTGCAGTTTTCTATAACTGTACAAGCCTTGGTTCTGTCAGCATAGAAGGAGATATCGGTTCTATTCCGGCAGAGACATTTTATAACTGTACAAGCCTTACCAGTGTATCTATTGGAACTTCAATTTCATCCATTGGTTCCCAGGCATTTGCAGAGTGCAGTTCATTATCCCAGTTTACAATTCCGGAATCCGTAGGAAGCATCGGGGATAAAGCATTTTATGATTGTACTTCTTTAACCGGAATTACAATTCCGGCTGGCGTTTCCAGCATCGGAAGCAACGTATTTACCGGCTGCAGCAGACTGGCATCCATCAGTGTTGCATCAGGAAATGGTACATATGCATCCAGTGACGGATGTCTTTATAACAAAGCAATGACTAGGTTAATCCGTTGCCCGGAGGGAAAATCCGGTGCAAAAATTGCGACCAGTACGGTAACCATCGGAGCAGGTTCTTTTGCAAACTGCAAGTCGGTTACTTCACTGACAGTTCCGGATTCTGTTAATACTATTGAAACAGATGCGTTCAGTGGCAGCAGTATCAGTACAATTTTGATTCCGGCAAGTGTAACGTCAATCGGAAGCCAGAGCAGCTGGAGTCCATCCGCAATTTCCGGTTATTCGGGAACACAGGCACAGGTATATGCAACCGGAAATGGAATCAGTTTCCAGAGCCTTGGAGGGGAGAATCCACAGCCGACTCCGGATAATGGAAATAATTCCAATAGCAATGGTTCAACAGATACTTCCAACAGCAACAACGGAAGTGGTTCCGCTACTACAGTAACCGGTGGCGGCACAGCAGTGACCGGCGGAAATGTGATTGGCGCTACCAAGAACAGCAATTCCGGTAAGACTGTAACTTCCGACAACCATGAGAAGGACAGCACACCAAAGACAGGTGACGGTATCAATCCGGTATTCTTCTTATGCATCGGAGTATTATTAGTAGGTGTTTACTTTGTAGTATCAAATCGTAAGAAAGCTGCATAAGCGATAGAAAAATAAAAGAAGTAACCAACATAAGACAGTGAAAGAACAGAAAAGTTCCGACACTGTCTTTTTTGCTTTACAGGAAATTGCTTTCCTGTAAAGTAAAAAACGCTCCGCGAGGATGCACACTGCGGCGTATAAGGTAGATGTCGCAAGCGACCGCCGCAGGCGCGGGAATGTGCCAAGGCACATTCTTTATTCCTTGAGTAAAAATATAGTTGACAACAGAAATGCTTATGTATATACTTTGAGTTGCAAATAATTTGATAATCAAAATATTTGTAACTCAAAGTATTATCAAAGAAAAGACAAAAAAGGAGAACAAAATAATGTTAGAGAAATTAGCAGAATTAATCAAAGAGCAGTTAAACTATGATGGAGAGGTAAAAGCAGAATCCAATTTCAAGGATGATTTAGGAGCAGATTCTTTAGACTTGTTTGAACTGGTTATGAGCATGGAAGAAGAATTCGGTGTAGAGATTCCGTCAGAAGATTTAGAGAAAATCGCAACTGTAGGAGATGTTATTGACTACTTAAAAGCAAAGGGCGTTGAGGAATAAAATATGAAAACAAGAATCACAGAACTGTTAGGAATAGAAGAGCCTGTTATCCAGGGCGGAATGGCATGGGTTGCAGAATATCATCTGGCTGCTGCAGTATCTGAAGCAGGTGGACTTGGTATTATCGGTGCAGCCAGTGCTCCACCTGAAGTGGTTCGGGAGCAGATTCGCAAGGTGAAGGAACGCACCAGCAAACCATTTGGTGTAAATGTCATGTTGATGAATCCGAATGCACCGGAAGTGGCAAAGGTGGTAGTTGAGGAGCAGGTTCCGGTTGTCACAACAGGAGCCGGAAATCCAGCCAAATTCATGAGCCTCTGGAAAGAAGCAGGTGTTAAAGTAATTCCGGTAGTAGCAAGTGTAGCCATGGCAAAACTTATGGTCCGCGGTGGCGCAGATGCTGTTGTGGCAGAGGGAATGGAATCCGGTGGTCATATCGGTTCCACTACAACTATGGCATTGGTGCCACAGGTGGCAGATGCCATTGATGCACCGGTGATTGCAGCCGGAGGAATTGCAGATGGAAGAGGAATGGCTGCAGCATTTATGCTGGGTGCAGAAGCAGTTCAGATGGGAACAAGATTTGTGGCAGCTAAAGAATCTATCGTACATGCAAACTACAAAGAGAAGCTGATAAAATCCAAAGACATTGATTCTGAAATAACAGGTTCCAGTACCGGACATCCAATCCGTGTCATCCGTAATAAGATGAGTCGTGAGTATCTGAAGATGGAAAAAGAAGGCGCAACATTAGATGAATTAGAACAGCTTACCCTTGGTTCCCTCCGCAAAGCAGTGATGGACGGCGATGTGGTAAATGGAAGTCTGATGGCAGGTCAGATTGCCGGAATGATACAGGATGAATTGTCCTGTAAGGAAATTATTACTTCTATCGTATCAGAAGCAGAACGTCTGATGAATCGGAAATAAGGAGAAGAAAATGAGTAAGGTTGTATTCATGTTCCCTGGACAGGGAGCGCAGTATATTGGAATGGGCAAAGATTTCTATGATGCCTGTGAAGAGAGTAAAGCCGTATATGAGCTTGCTTCAAAAGTAACCGGACTTGATATTGCAAAGCTTTGTTTTGAAGAAAATGAAGAAATCAATATTACAGAGTATACACAGATTGCCATGCTGACCACAGAGGCAGCAATTTATGCAGCATTAAAGAAAGCTGGAAAAGAACCGGCAGCTTGTGCAGGATTAAGCCTTGGAGAATACGGTGCATTGATTGCATCCGGTGTCATGAGTATGGAAGATGCATTCCGTGTCATTCGTGCAAGAGGAATCTTTATGCAGGAAGCAGTACCAACCGGCGGAGCAATGGCAGCCGTTTTAGGACTGGATGCGAAGGCAATTGAAGAAGTATGCAGCAATACCGAAGGAATTGTATCTATAGCAAATTATAACTGTCCGGGACAGATTGTAATTACCGGAGAAGAAGCGGCAGTAGAAAAAGCTGGTGTAGCATTAAAGGAAGCTGGAGCAAAGCGTGTGGTTCCGTTAAAAGTAAGCGGACCGTTCCATTCCGCCATGTTGACCGGAGCCGGAGAAAAATTAGCAGAAGTATTGGAAAATACAAAGCTGCAGGAATTTAGCATTCCGTATGTAACCAATGTGACAGCAGATTACGTTACCGCAACAGAACCGGTAAAAGAGCTGTTAAAGAAGCAGGTATCTTCTTCTGTAAGATGGCAGCAGAGCATCGAGCGTCTGATCGCGGACGGTTATGATGAATTCGTAGAAATCGGACCGGGACATACTTTATCTGGATTTATGCGTAAAATCAACCGGGATGTCAAGACGATAAGCATTGAAAAACTGGAGGATTATAAAGCCTATGTTGGAGAATAAAGTAGCACTGGTAACCGGTGCAGCCAAAGGAATCGGCCGTGCCATTGCACTTCGTCTGGCAGAAGAAAAAGCAACGGTAATTGTAAATTACAATGGCAGTAAAGAGCGGGCTGAAGAAGTAGTAAAAATGATTACCGATATGGGTGGCAGAGCAGAATCCTATCAGTGCAATGTGGCAGATGACGAGGCATGTCAGACCATGATCAGAGATATCATAAAGAAATATGGACATCTGGATATTCTTGTAAATAATGCAGGAATTACAAGAGATAATCTTGTGATGAAGATGAATGATGAAGAATTTGATGCAGTCTATGAGACAAACTTAAAAGGCGTATTCCATTCCATTCATCATACATCCCGCTATTTCTTAAAACAGAAAAGTGGAAGGATAATCAATATATCATCCGTATCCGGAATTTCCGGAAATGCCGGACAGGCAAATTATTGTGCAGCCAAAGCCGGAGTCATTGGATTGACTAAGAGTGTTGCAAGAGAACTGTCCTCCCGTGGTATTACTGCAAATGTAGTAGCACCGGGAATGATTGAGACCGATATGACAAAGGACTTACCGGATACGGTAAAAGAAAATATGTTTCATAACATTCCACTGGGAAGAATCGGAAAGCCGGAAGAAATTGCGGCAGCAGTTGCATTCTTAGCATCCGAAGAGGCAGGTTATATCACAGGACAGGTGCTGGCTGTAGATGGCGGAATGACTATGTAGATGCAGAAATAATACTGGCTGATGAAAAAGCTAGAAAGAACAGCGGATGACGAATGACGAGAGATGGATTGTTTAGATAGAGAGGATAAGAACATGAATCGTAGAGTTGTAGTAACAGGATTGGGTGCAATTACCCCGATTGGAAATAATGTGCCGGAATTCTGGTCTGCAGTAAAGCAGCAGAAGGTAGGTATTGGAGAGATTACACATTTTGATGCAACAGACTATAAATGTCATCTTGCAGCAGAAGTAAAGGATTTTGATGCAAAAGAATATATGGATTTTCGCTCTGCAAAGAGAATGGAAGCATTCTGCCAGTTTGCCGTAGCGGCAGCCGGAGAAGCACTGGAGGATTCCGGACTTTCCATGGAAGCAGAGGATGCATACCGTGTGGGTACTTCCATCAGTTCCGGAGTCGGAAGTTTACAGGCAATCGAAAGAGAGCATAGTAAATTATTGGAAAAGGGACCGGGAAGAGTAAATCCGTTATTTGTCCCGATGATGATTTCCAATATGGCAGCAGGAAATGTATCCATTCAGTTTGGATTAAAAGGAAAGAGCTTAAATATCAGTACCGCCTGTGCATCCGGAACGAATGCCATTGGTGAAGCCTTCCGTACCATCCAGTATGGTGATGCAGAAGTGATGGTAGCAGGTGGAACAGAAAGCTGCATTACTCCGCTTGGAATAGCAGGATTTACATCTTTAACCGCACTTACTTCTTCAGATGATCCAAAACATGCATCCATTCCGTTTGATAAAAACAGAAGTGGATTTGTTATGGGAGAAGGTGCCGCAATTGTAATTTTAGAAGAATTAGAACATGCCAAAAAACGTGGAGCAAAGATTTATGCAGAAGTAACCGGATATGGATGTTCTTCGGATGCATACCATATTACATCTCCGGCAGAGGATGGTGCAGGTGCAGCAACCGCAATGATAAATGCAATGAAGGATGCCGGTGTAAATCCGGAGGAAATTACTTATATCAATGCCCATGGAACCAGCACCCATCATAATGACTTATTTGAGACAAGAGCAATCAAGCTGGCGTTTGGTGAGCATGCAAAGGATATCCGGATTAATTCCACCAAATCCATGATTGGACATCTTCTTGGAGCAGCAGGAGCCATCGAGTGCCTGACCTGTGTAAAGGAAATCGAGGAAGGTTACATTCATGCAACGGTAGGTTATGAGACACCGGATGAAGAACTGGATTTGAATTACTGCAAAGAGGCATATGAAGAAGAAGTGCCATATGCCATCAGCAATTCACTGGGCTTTGGCGGACATAATGCAAGTCTGCTTCTGAAAAAATATCAGGCATAAAGGAGAAGGAAACTATGTCAGTACTGACAACGAAAGAAATTATGGAAATCATCCCACATCGTCATCCGTTTCTTCTGATTGACACGATTGAAGAACTGGTGCCGGGACTTCGTGCAGTAGGGAAAAAATGTGTTACCTTTGATGAACCTTATTTTGCAGGACATTTTCCGGGAGAACCGGTAATGCCGGGTGTTTTAATTATAGAAGCACTGGCACAGACCGGCGCGGTTGCAATGCTCTGTCAGGATGAATTCAAAGGAAAAACCGCATATTTTGCAGGAATCAGCAATGCAAAATTTAAGAAAAAGGTGGTTCCGGGGGATGTACTTGTTTTAGAGACAGAAATCATAAAAGTAAAGGGACCGATTGGAATTGGAAAGGCAACTGCAACAGTAGATGGAAAAATAGCTGCAACAGCAGAGTTGACATTTGCGATTGGAAGTGGTGAGTAAAGTGAGCAGATTACTGGATAAAATCAAGGAAAATAGAGCTGTAAAGGATGCCACAGAAGGTATTTTACAGGAAGAAAAAAAGAAAGAGGAAGTACTTTGTAAAGCCTGTGGCAAAATGGTAAACAAAGCAGAGGTAGTAAGAAACCGCTATGTCTGTTATGAGTGTGGAGCATATTTCCGCGTAAAAACCGGAAACCGCCTGAAGATGGTATTAGACCCACAGAGCTTTGAAGAATGGTTTGCCGAAGAGCATGGAACGAATCCGCTGGATTTTCCGGGCTATGTCGATAAGCTGACGGCAGTCCGTGAGAAAACCGGATTAAAAGAAGCAGTTACCGTAGGAAAAGGTAAGATTTACGGAGAAGATGCGGTTATTGGTGTGTGTGATGCCAGATTTATGATGGGAAGCATGGGTCATGCCGTCGGAGAGAAAATTGCGGGAGCAGTAGAACGTGCTACGGAAGAAAAACTTCCGGTTATTCTTTTCTGCTGTTCCGGCGGAGCCAGAATGCAGGAGGGTATTGTATCCCTGATGCAGATGGCAAAGACAGCAGCAGCTTTAAAGAAACATTCCGATGCTGGACTTTTATATATTTCTGTATTAACTGACCCGACAACCGGAGGTGTAACAGCAAGCTTTGCTATGTTAGGTGATATTATTTTAGCAGAGCCTGGCGCACTGATTGGATTTGCCGGAGCAAGAGTAATTGAGCAGACCATCGGACAGAAACTGCCGGAGGGATTCCAGAGAGCAGAGTTCCAGTTAGAGCATGGTTTTGTGGATGCCATTGTAGAGCGGAAAGATTTAAAGAAACGTCTGTATGAAATCCTTCGTATGCATAAAGTAAGTGGATATGCCAAATTTGACCCGGCAACTGAAGTAGATGGAAGACCGACAGAGCTGATGCGGGAACGCGCTTACAATACAAAAGAAAAGAGTGCATGGGAAAAGGTTAAGATGGCACGTAAGGTAGACCGTCTGTCCGCAGAGGATTATATCAACAGTATCTTTACCAAATTCATAGAATTTCATGGAGACCGTTATTACAGGGATGACCCGGCAATTGTGGGCGGTATCGCATACCTTGACGGACAACCGGTTACGGTAATCGGAATCCAGAAGGGAAAGGACATGAAGGACTGCATGCGTCATAATTACGGAATGCCGTCTCCGGAAGGATACCGTAAAGCAATCCGCCTGATGAAGCAGGCAGAAAAATTCCATCGTCCGGTTATCACCTTTGTTAATACAGCCGGAGCATTCTGCGGTATGGAAGCAGAGGAAGGCGGACAGGGAGAAGCTATTGCAAGAAATCTTTATGAAATGTCAGGGTTGAAAGTTCCGGTTATTACCTTTATGATAGGAGAAGGCGGAAGTGGTGGTGCATTGGCACTGGCAGTTGGAAATGAAGTCTGCATGATGGAGAATGCAACTTATTCCGTACTTTCTCCGGAAGGCTTTGCATCTATTCTCTGGAAGGATGGCAAGCGTGCCAAAGAAGCAGCAGAAGTAATGAAGATAACAGCAAAGGATCTTTTAGAACTTGGCATTATCGAGAAAATTATACCGGAGTATGGTGGAGCAGATGATGAGGCATTGAGTTCCATTGCAGTTTATATGCATAAATGTATCCGCGAATTTTTAGAATCATATGAAGGAAAAAGCGGAGAAGAGATTGCAAAAGCACGTTATGAACGTTTCCGTAAATTTTAAAGGAGCAGAGCATGAACATTCGAATATGTGGAACTGGAAGTGCGTTACCGGAAAGAAAAATTACCAATGACGATTTAAGTCAGATTATGGATACTTCCGATGAATGGATTTCCAGCAGAACAGGAATAAAAACAAGACACCTTGCAACGGAAGAGACAACGACATCACTTGCCACAGAAGCTGCAAAAAAAGCACTTGCAGATGCAGACATGAAGCCAGAAGAAGTGGAACTTATCATTGCAGCGACGGTAACACCGGATCATCTTGTGCCGACACTTTCCTGTGAAGTGCAGCGGGAAATCGGAGCAGTGAATGCCGTAGCCTTTGACCTTGGTGCAGCATGTTCCGGATTCTTATTTGCATTGAGTACAGCACAGGCATATATTGCCAGTGGCAGATTTAAAAATGCACTCTTAATCGGAGCAGAAGTACTTTCTAAAATTATGGACTGGAATGACCGCAGTACCTGTGTTCTTTTTGGAGATGGCGCAGGAGCAGCTGTAGTCCGGGCAGACGAAGAAAATATCTGTCATGTGGTGCAGGGCTCAGACGGTGCGAAGGGACTGGTACTGGCATGTGAGAACCGTCCAGTCAATAATCCGTATCATAAGATGGAAAGTCCGCTGGGTTATGTAAGCATGAATGGACAGGAGGTTTATAAATTTGCTGTCCGCACAGTTCCGGCAACCATTACAAAGGTGCTGGAAGAGGCAGATTTAAAGGCAGAGGAAATTTCACTTTTTGTATTGCATCAGGCAAATTTAAGAATTATTGAGGCGGTAGCAAAACGATTGAAACAGCCGATGGAAAAATTCCCGGTAAATCTGACAGAATGTGGCAATATTTCGGCAGCAAGTGTGCCGATTTTGCTTGATAATATCAACCGGCATGGTATGATACATAGAGGAGATAAAGTTGTACTGGCTGGTTTCGGCGGCGGACTCACATGGGGCGCAGCGGTACTGGTCTGGTAAAAGGAGATAAGAATGAATGCGGATAAAACCTTAAATGACATTCTGGTAAAGCTGTTTAATGATTTGATGGAAATTGAGGAAAAATGCTTAATCTCCGGAGAATTCATGAACATTTCCGGAATGATATGCATATTATTGAAGCAATTGGTCTGGATGAACCAAAGCGGATGTCGGAAGTGGCGGCGAGGATGAATGTTACAACAGGAACCCTGACAAAAGCTGTTGAAGCACTGGAACAGAAAGGTTATGTAAATCGTTGCAGAAATGACAGGGATAAAAGGGTAGTCCGTGTATCACTCACCGATTCCGGAGTCCGGGCATATGAGCATCATGCACGTTTTCACAGCAATATGATACATGATATCAAGGAGAGCCTGAGTGACCAGGAGAGTGAGATTCTGATTGGAACACTGGGAAAACTGGTGAAGTTCTTCCAGAAGAAATATGAACCATATCTGAAAAATAAAAAATAGTATATTTATACAAAAAAAGAAGTGGAAAAGGGAAATAAAAAACTGTTTTCTACTTCTTTTTAATTACAAAAATGAATTTTCCTGGTACAAAACTTGCAAAAAAGAAGAAAAAG
>NZ_QTVB01000034.1:0-22058 GCF_003435965.1 Roseburia sp. AF42-8 | reverse complement strand
AAGTAAAGAGAAAGTATAAAAAATAGATAATAAAATGTTGAGAATGCTGAAAGTGATTTGAGAAAAAGAAACAATATTGCAATATAACGTTATATGATGATATAATCAATTTAACAAAAGGAGGTGGAAAAATGCAAAAAGAAGCAGACAAGATATTTCAATCAACCTGTATTTTTGATTCTGTTTCAGAAGAGGCATATCCAGGATATGTGGCAATAAAAGGAAAACAGATTCTTGAAGTCGGATGTGGAGATATCCCAAATGAACTGGTGGGTGAATCTACTGAAGTTGTGGACTATGGAGAGGGAACCATTTGCCCGGGATTTGGTGATACCCATACATTTTTCACAGGATATGTAGTGGATTATCTTGGTGTGGATTTATCAGAAGCAGTTAATCTGAAACAAATAGTTGAACGGTTATCAGAAAATCTGGAAATGAATCCGGAGACGGTCGTTTTATTTGGAAATCATTTACAACCGGAGCTGGCAGAAAAAATAAATAAGGGAGGTGAATTGGAACAGGTTAAAAGACCGGTTATTTTATTTACTGCCGGACATGGGTATTGTGCTATGAACAAAGTTGCAGAAGAAGTGTTTGGGTTTACACCAGATACATGCGGAAGTTCAGAGGCAATTTATAAAATTATGAAAATTTATCTGAATGATAGAGATTTTATTATTCCACAGTTTAAGGCATATATGTCTATGTTAAACAGCCATGGGATAACATCTGTAAAAGAAATGGGATTTGATAATTTTTATGGATTTACAGATATATTGGCTGAATTGGAACAGAAAGCAGAATTGAGCCTTCGGATTTCCTTTATGTCACAACCAGTAGGAAAGAAAATGGATTTAGCATATGGAAAAGAAATGAAGAAGAAATATCATTCTGATTTTTTAAGGTTTTCCGGTTATAATCAGATGACAGATGGATTGATTGTCTCAGAAGAGGCAGATCTGATGGAGCCATATGAGGGAAAAGATTATTGTTGCCAAAAGAATATTGATTATGCATTATTAGAAGAAGATGTACTTACAGCAGACCGTGAAGGATTCAGATTTACATTGCATTCTGAAGGGGATGGTTCCTTCCATAAAATTCTTCAGATTTATGATAAATGTGAAAAGGAAAATGGAAGATTAAAGAATCGACATGGAATTACTGATTTGGAATTGACGGGTGCAGTGGACGAAGAAAAAATGGCACAGCTTGGAGTCTTTGGTGAGATTTATACACAGGTTTATAAGTTGGATTCCTGTGAAAATTGGAAACAAGACTATGATGAAAAACTTGGTAGCAGGCGGAGCCGTTATATGAATTATCGTTCAATGGCAGATCATGGTGTGATTTTAAGTGGTGCAACGGATCTTCCGATGTTAATACCGGATATACCTGAGGCAATTTATTATGGATGCGGAACCTATGCCGCAGATGGAAAAGAACCGGTTCAGCCGGAAAATGGTCTGACAATACCGGAAATGTTAAAAACCTGGACAATTGGAAGCCAGTATGCTATGGAACAGGAACATATATTAGGAACGCTGGAAAGCGGTAAGCAGGCTGATATAGTAGTTTTTGACAGGAATCTTTTCAAAACAGATATTGAAGAAATTCGAAAGGCACATGTTTTAAGAACCATATGTGCTGGACAGGATGTTTATAAAGAAATGGAGAATAGGTAAAGGAGGTTTTGCGATGAGTGACAAAACAAAAGCACATTTGAGTGCAAAAACGTTATGGGTACTTTTTATTCTGGGACTTGTAAATGCAGTTATGTATTGTTTCCCTTATATCAGATATGTGTTTTATGATCAGCAGATTGCAGCTATGGGAATTACAAATACCCAGTCAGGAATTTTAATGACAATTTATGCGGCAGCAAATACGATTACATTGATTCCCGGTGGAATATTAGCTGATAAGTGGTCTGTGAAAAAATGTCTAGTAGGCTCTATTCTGGGTTCTGTAGTTATCGGAATTATTTATGCACTTACCATGAATTTTGCAGTAGCCTGCGTATTATGGGCTGGACTTGGTGTGTCTACAATTTTTGTATTCTGGGCAGCAATAACCAAAGCAGTAGGTCAGGTTGGCACAGCAGAAGAGCAGGGAATGTGTTATGGAATTTATTATGCTGCATCAGGTATTATTTCTGCAATTTTAAATGCAGTATGTTTACAGGTAAGCCGTTTATCAGATGACCCATCTACTTCCTTTAGTATTGCAGTATGGGCAATGGTAGCATTTACAGCAGTTGCTTTAATTCTGACAATGATATTTTTTAAAGAAAAAAGTATTACACAGACAAAATCTTCTGATGAAGAATTTAAAATTAAATATGTCGGTGAAGCGTTAAAGAATCCGATGACCTGGCTCTTTTCACTGATGGTATTATGTGCATATGGTCTGTATACAAGTGTATCCTATTTTTCACCATATCTGACGGATGTACTTGGTATACCGTTGGTACATTCATCTTTTATCAGTATTGTGAGAAGTAATCTTATGAACCTTTTATGTCCGATTGGTGGAATTATCGTAGATAAGATTTTTAAATCTTCTACAAAATGGTATATTACTGCATTTGGAATTACAATTGTGATTTATGGTGGAGTATTGATAATGCCATCCAACATCAGTCCGGTACTGGCAACAATTGTTTCTTTGTTACCAAGTGCAATTGGTATGATGCTTTACGGAGTAATCTGGTCGGGATTACAGGAATGTAAATTTAAACCGATATATGCAGGAACTGTAATTGGAATTGCATCTATTATCGGATATTTGCCAGATTCTTTTTACTATATAATTTTTGGAAAGTGGATGGATAAATTTGGAAATAATGCTTATCCAATGATTTTTGGCTTCCTGATGGGAACTGCTGCACTTGGTATGGCTATAACAATTTTAATGAGAAAACTGATTAAGAAAAATAACTAAGAAAGAAGGTATTTAAAAATGCATGCATCAGAATTTAACGTAGAAAAATTTGTTGATATAATTGAAAAGGAAAATGGAACAATCAGTGAAGTATATTTTGTGGCCTGTGGAGGCTCTCTGGTTGACCTTTATTCTTCATGTTACTTTATTAACCGAGAATCATCCACCATGACAGCAGAGTGGATTACCAGTAAAGAATTTGTTTTAACCCCTCCAAAGAAACTTGGAAAACACTCTGTTGTCATTATCTGTTCACATGGTGGAAATACAAAAGAAACGGTAGAAGCAGCAGAACTTGGTGTAAAGGAAGGTGCATTTGTAATTACATATACACATACACCGGGCAGTGCCTGCGACAGTGAAAAATTCCATGCAATTGTCTATGATTGGGAGCCGGAAACATTACAGAAGGATAGACCATTAGGATTAAATTACAGTATTATAAATGAGTTGATTCACAGACAGGAGCCGGAGTATAAACTTTATGAAGGGATGAAGGATGGAATCACTAAATGCGATGCAATTATCTGTAATGCAACAAAGAAGTTTCAGAATAAGGCATGGAATTTTGCAGAACATTATTATAATGCACCATTTTTATATATTATGGCATCCGGTTCTGCATATGCACAGGCATACGGATTTGCAATCTGTTCTCTTCAGGAGATGCAGTGGATGGACTGCTGTTATCTTGATTCCGCAGAATATTTCCATGGACCATTTGAGGTAACAGATAAAGACCATATTTATATCCTCTTAAAATCGGTAGGAAAAACAAGAATGATTGATGAAAGAGCAGAAGTATTTTTAAATAAATATGCGGAAAAATATGAGATTATTGATGCAGCAGATTGTGGAATGGATGCAATAGATGATTCCTGCGTAGATTATTTTAATGCTCCATTGTTCTATGAAATGAGCGTGTTATACCGTACTGCAATTCAGAATAAGAGCGGACACCCATTGGATATGCGCCGGTATATGGGAGTTGTAGAGTACTAGACGAAAGGAGAAACAGTATGAAATATGACGTAAGTGTGGTAGGCTTTGGGGATAACGTGGTAGATATTTATACTCACGAGAATGTACAGTATCCAGGTGGAAATTGTGTAAATCTTGCTGTGTATGCCAAAATGTTTGGTGCAAAAAGGTGTGCCTATATGGGCTATTTTGGTACTGATAAAAATGCAGATCATGTTATTTCTGCGTTGAGGGAAGAACAGATTGAACTGGTAAAGTGTAAGAAAATTGAGGGAGAAAATGGTTATTCCAGATGTACCTTAGAAGATGGTGACCGTGTATTCTTAGATTATAATGAAGGTGGAGTCCGGAGCAGACATATTTATGATCTGGATGAATTTGACTTGGAATATCTTGCAGAATTTGATCTGGTACACAGTGGAAATTACTGTTATATGGAGTCACAGCTTCCAAAGATTAAAGCAGCCGAACTTCCATTATCTTTTGATTTCTCGGATGATTCTGAACCGGAATATTATGAAAAAATAGCACCATTAGTAACATATGCATTTTGCTCCTTTGATGGAACGGATGATGAAGTAAAAAAACACCTTAAGAAAGTAGCCTCTTATGGACCGAAAATTGTGTGTGCATCCAGAGGCGCAAAAGGTTGTATGCTTTATGCAAATAATGAGTTTTTTGAGCAACCGGCATATCCGATTGAAAAAGCAATAGATACTATGGGTGCAGGAGACTCACTTATTACAACTTTTATGGTAGGTTATCTTGACCGTAAGAAAAAAGGTATAGATGATAATGTTTCAATCAAAGAGAGTATAAAAGAGGCTGCAAAGTTTGCAGCAAAAGTATGCCAAATGGAGGGTGCTTTTGGACACGGAAAGGAAGTTCAGATAGATGCTTTAAAAACAAAATAAAAGAATAAAAAACGAATCGTAACACATACTATTCCGGAAAATGCAGTAAGCAAGGAGGAATGGCATGAAATATAAAACGTATCGTATCTGCCTCCTTTCACTGGTGATTCTTGCAGTGATAGGAGGCATTCTTTATTATGCGAATGAGAATGGTGATAAAAGTGCAAAAGGAGAAGGAACATTTGTAACCAGATTTATAGAAAGGATGCCATTTTCATGAGCAGTCAGCAGACAAGTCTTTATATTAAAATCGAAAAGAATTCCGTGGTCAGAGACCGCAATGTCAGATTGTCGGATGTTGCAAAGATGACCGGAACAGATACCGCAATGATACGCCAGCTAAAGCAGATGAAGATTTATTCCTTTCCACAGAAGGCGAAAAAGACAGAATATGTTCAGGTGATGACTTCATTAAAAATAATTGAAATGATACAGGCACAGTATCCGAATGTAAATATTACCAATGAAGGAGAAGCGGATTTCGTCATAGAATATGAGCCCAAACTACAGCCGGGCAAAGCATCAGAGGTTATCAAAACCAGCATTTTATGTATCCTGATTTTCTTCGGGGCAGCATTTACGATTATGGCATTTAATAATGATATTTCAGTGACAGAGCTTTTCCAGAAACTCTATTATCAGGTGATGGGGAAGGAGTCATCGGGGATTACAGAACTGGAAATCTGCTACAGTATTGGTCTGCCGATTGGTGTTATCATTTTCTTTAATCACTTTGGCAACAGTAAAATAACCAATGACCCGACACCGATTCAGGTGGAAATGCGTAAGTATGAGAAAGATGTAGATGATACTTATATTGCCAACTGTGGACGTGGAGGTAAGACCATTGATGTGGATTAGACATATTTTCTTAGGCCTGGTTGGACTGACTGCCGGTGCAGCAGTGGCAGGTGGAACCTTTGCATTCCTGATCATGCTTAATATCATCCCGCGGATGATTGGTAAATCCAAGACGGCAGGAAGGATTTATCTATATGAAAATATGATCGTGCTGGGTGGAATCGGAGGCAATCTTTTGTCGGTCTTTCTTACAATGAGAATTCCATTGGGACATATTTTCTTAGGAGTATACGGTATCTGTGCCGGTTTCTTTGTGGGCTGTGTAGCAGTTGCACTGGCTGAAATATTAAAGACTTTTCCGGTTATATTCCGGCGGCTTAAGGTAAAGACCGGATTGTGGGTGATTCTTTTATTTATGGCATTTGGAAAAATGGCTGGGGCACTTTTCTATTTCATAAGACAGCTGTCGGATTCCTGAATCACAGGGCAGGCAATTCCTTAAACGATAGGGGAATCTACAGGAGAAGTCTGTAGGACAATATGCGGCTAGGGTTGATGTTTTCCTCGGGATGTTATAAAATGAAAATATAAAAATCCGTAAGGAAGAAGTGAAAAAATGATACAGTCAATTGCACGTCAGAGTGTTGTAATCAAATGTAATCTGCAGGCATCTATCATGATGGGAAACTATGAATTCTATTATGCGGCAGGTCTTGCATACAAACTGACCGGAAATATGGCAACAGAGATTTTACAACCACAGCAGTTAATTGAAGAGGTCAACCGGATGCTGGCAGACTATTTGACAGATGATGTGCGGGAGCAGCATCTGATTCGGATGTTAAAAGATTACGAACCGGATGATAAACTAGATGAACAAATGCGTGAATTATTTCAGGAGGGACAGACAGAACAGCGTTTGTGGCAGGAATAGGAAGCGATGTTATGGGGAAGAAATTTACAATTGGGGTATTGATTGGAAATGTGCATACAGCACATCCGAAGGACCTGATGAGGGGGATTCGGGCAGCAGCAAGCGGGATGGATGTTAATGTGATTTATTTTCTGGGAACGCAGAGTGTGCGTTTCAACCAGAAATTTGCACTGGAGGATTTTGACTATCAGTACAATACAGTCTACGATTATGCAAAATTAGCGAAAGTAGATGTATTGATTATTGCATATGGCTCTCTTTGCATTTTTCAGGAAAATGAAGATAAACAGGCATTTTTGGATAAATTTGCGGGAATACCATATGTACTGTTAGAAGATGCGACGGATGATCCACGGGGTATCTATGTCATGGTGGATAACTATGGTGGTATGCAAAAATGTGTGGAGCATCTTATTATAGAACATCATTTAAAGCATCTGGTTTATCTTGGGGGACCGGAAGACAATCAGGATGCCATAGAGCGGAAAGCAGCATTTTTAAATGTTATGGCAGAACATCATCTGCCAGTGACGCCGGAAATGATGGCGGTGGGAGATTATTCGGAATTCGTGGATAATCTTGTAGAACAGCTGCTAAGGGACAATCCGGATGCCGAAGCAATTATATCAGCTAATGATGAAATGACAGTGGCGTGTTATCGTGTATGCAAAGCCCATGGACTCCGGATAGGAAAAGACATTTTGATTACCGGTTTTGATGATGTGGAGAGGGCGCGTTATAGTAATCCACCATTGACGACTGTCTCCCAGGATGCTTATAAAATGGGGCAGATAGCGGTAGAAAAGGCAGTAGATATCTGTGCAGGCAGACCGGTGGAATCTGTCCGGTTGGATGCAGAACTTATAATCCGGGAATCCTGTGGCTGCAAAGTAACACGAAGAGCGAAAGAAAAGGCAGATGAGAAAACAGAGCTGCTTCATATTATTGATGAATTAAGGCTTTTTCAGCATAAATCGTGGCTTGGCCCATTTCTGATCCGGGACCTGATGCAGGAAGCAGAGAATGAGAAATCTTTCTACCGGAAAAGTGGAGAAGTATTTTATCATCTGGGTATACGCAGTTCCCTGCTTTATCTGTTGGAGCAGCCGGTTACCTACGAAAAGGGACAGAAATGGAAGATGCCCCAAAGGATGTATTTAACTATGCACCAATACAGGGAAAATATTCAGGTATTTGAGAAAAAGGAACGTCCATATATAGATGGAAGCTTTGGTGTACCGGATTGTTGCAGCTCCGGTGAAGATTATTTTTCTTATATCAGCTTTCTATTAATTGATGGAAAGCGGCAGTACGGACTATTGATGCTTGAGATTGAACCGGAAGAGATTTCTTTTTATTATATACTGGCATTGCAGCTTGGAACATCTCTCCGTTTTCTGGAAGCAAATATTAAACAGAAAAAATATCGTGACCGGCTGCGGGAAAAGAATGAAGTATTAAATTTTATTGCAATTTATGATGAACTGACAGGAATCTATAACCGCAGGGGACTGATGGAGAGTCTGGTCCGGTTTAATCAGGACAATTTAGGGAAAAAAGCCTGTCTTATGATAGCTGACCTTGACCATTTAAAGGAAATCAATGATAATTTTGGCCATGCAGAAGGAGACTGCGCAATTCGGACAGCAGCAGGAATTGTAAAAGAAGTCTTTGGACAGTATGGAGATGTGGGAAGATTCGGAGGGGACGAATTTGCAGGCATTGTAAGATATAGCGAGATGGAAGAGAAGGAACAGCTCATTTACAATATTCACCAGAAATGTGAACAGTACAATGAACATTCCATGAAACCGTATTATGTTGGAATTTCAGTTGGAGTAGTAGAATTTGTCTGTGAAAAGAAGATTGATTTTATTGAGATGTTTAAGCATGCTGATGAATATCTGTATGAGGAAAAAAGGAAACGGCGCAAGACAGTCTGCCGTAATGTAAATTTCGAGAATTCGTAATAAGCCGGTGTTGAAAAACAAACGAAAATATGCTAGAATAAAGCAAATCATATGGTAACGTTTCCATGCAAATGAAGACGTAAAGAGTGGACAGAAACAGCGGGGAGAAAGATATGCTTACAATTGGAAAAACGGGGTAATACGGATGAAGACAAGAAAGCAGTTGGAAGTAAAGAAAGAGAAGCTTAAGAAAGTAAAGCCAAAAAAGGAAAAGTTAAAGAAAGAAAAGGTAAGAAAACCGAAGAAAGAACGGATTAAGAAGGAAAGACCGGCAAAACAGATGGAAAGAAAGCCACAGCCGAAGAAAACAGGCAACAGTAGAAAGGCTGCGAAGGATAAGGGAATGGGGCTTCGTGGCATTCAGGTGAAATTAATCGGGGCATTTATGATTCCGGTTATCCTGTTTGTTATCATTGGTTTTATGATTTATTCAAAGTGCAGTACTACCTTGAATAGTACATACGAGGCTTCTGCAAATACCAGTGTTGGTACATTGGAAGAGTATCTCGGACTTGGTTTTGAGAATATTGAACTGATGGCAACACGTCTTTCTATTAATTCTACAATTACAAGTTATTATACAGGTTCAGAGGTAAAGTCAGAGTCTATGCTGATGGATGCAAAAGTTGCATTGAGCAATGAATCTACTGCAGACAAATTCATCGATCACATTATAGTTTGTGCGAAGAGTGGAACAGCATGCAGTGAAAAGGGTGCAATCCGTGGAGATGTATATAATGCGTTTGTTGAGTCGGAAGAAGGAAAGAATGTAGAGTCTGAGATTGGCATGGGAAGTATGTGGATCAGCAGCCACCCAGCCATTGATGAAGTCACCGGATATGACAGTGATGAGTATGCATTATCTCTTGTTACCGTTCTTAAGAATAATAGCAATAAATCTGTTGGATATATCATCATTGATGTTAAGACAAGCTTTATCCAGGATATATTAGACAATGCACAGATTAGTGATAACAGCATCAAGGGCTTTGTATTAGAGGATGGAAGCCAGGTGTTAAGTGGAGATAGTGATATAAAATTTACAGATACGGACTTTTATCAGGAAGCATTAACAGGAGAAAATCTGCAGGGTTCTAAAGAAGTGTCTTATGAGGGCGCAGATTATCTGTTTACATACAGCAGGATTGAAGGTACGAATATGCTGGTATGTGCCATGGTTCCGCAGAAAGAGATTATGGCAGGTGCACAGGCGATTCTCAGATATACGTTAATTGCCGTAGCAATATGTGCAGTTATTGCAATCGTGGTAGGTTCCGTTCTTGCAAGCGGAATTTCCAAAGCAATCCGTAAGGTTAACCGTGTCTTAAAGAAGACCTCCGATGGAGATTTGACCGGACAGATTAGCATGAAGCGTAAGGATGAGTTTAATGTGTTGTCATCCAGCATTACCAATATGATTGGCAGTATGAAGGATCTGATTCTCAAGATGACCAATGTCAGTGGTCATGTTTCTGATTCGGCAGTCCAGGTAGGAACCAACTCCGAAGTTTTATTGGAAGTAACAAAGGATATCACGGAAGCAGTGGATTATATCAACAGTGGTATTTCCCAGCAGGCACAGGATACGGAAAGCTGCCTGGAGCAGATGAATGGTCTGGCAGAAAGAATCAATGTTGTACATGAGAATACTGATGAAATCAGCGAAATTGCCCAGGAAGCCCAGGGAGCAATTGAAAATGGTATGGTTATCGTAGCAAACCTGGGTGAAAAAGTTCAGGGTACAACGGAAGTAACAGAGACCATCATCCGGGAAATCAGAGAACTGAACAAAGAATCTATTGCAATTAACAGCATCATCGGAACAATCAATGAGATTGCAGAACAGACTAATCTTTTGTCCTTAAATGCATCAATTGAGGCGGCGAGAGCCGGTGAAGCAGGAAGAGGATTTGCAGTAGTTTCTGAAGAAATCCGTAAACTGGCAGAACAGTCCGGAAATGCGGGTAATCAGATTGGTGAGATTATCAATCATATTCAGGAACGTCTGGCAGCTACCATCGAGACAGCTGGACTTGCAGGCGAGAGCGTTGCATTCCAGACAGAAGCATTGAATAATACCGTTGATGTATTTAAGAATATCAGTCAGCAGGTAAGCAAGCTGGCAGAGGATGTTGAGAAGATTACCCAGAGTGTGGGTGGCATCGAACAGGCAAAAGAAGATACCATGAATGCCATCGAAAGTATTTCAACGACCTCTAACCAGACAGAATCTGCATCTGAAGAACTTGCCCGTAGTACAGAGAAACAGTTACAGGCAGTAGAAGTATTAAATGATGCGGTAAAACGGCTTCAGATGGATGCAGAGGATCTGGATACATCAGTAAGTATCTTCAAGGTACAGTAAGGAATATAATTCGGCAGTCAGGTTTCTGGCTGCCGTTTTTTACTTTACAGGAAATTGTTTTCCTGTAAAGTAAAAAACGCTCCGCGAGGATGCGCACTGCGGCGTATAAGGTAGATGTCGCAAGCGACCGCCGCAGGCGCGGGAATGTGCCAAGGCACATTCTTTGTTTCACAAAGAATCCGTAAGAAGCTGCCAGTGACAGGTTCTGCAGGGCGAGCTTGATATTATGGCATAGAATACATATAATAAGAGTCAGAGTATTTCAAAAGTTTGAGAAATCTAAGAAGTTGAGATAGAAAAGAGGAGAAATAAATATGCAGACAGGAAAAGCAATTTCAGTTCCGGCAATTCTGAAAGTCGGAAATGGCACGTTAAATCAACTGGGAAGTTATTTACAGGGAGAAGGCTTAAAGCAGGTAGTCATTTTTCTTGGAAATGGTTTGATTGATATGTTTGGTGAGACTGTAATGGAATCACTGAAAAAAGAAGAAATTACAGTATTGGAGTATAGCGAACTGGATACCGTTGATATTGATGATATTATAACGCTTGCATTTTCCATGCCGAATAAAACGCAGGCAGTTATTTCAATTGGTGGCGGAAAAGTAATCGATGCTGGAAAATATGCCGCATTTTTAAGAAACATTCCGTTTATAAGCGTTCCGACCTCCAGTTCCAGTGATGGATTTTCCAGTGCCAGTGCATCCCTTTTGGTGCACGGTAAGAGAACTTCGGTTCCGGCAAAACTGGCTTATGGCATTGTGGTGGATACGCAGATTATCCGCACGGCACCAGAGAAATTTATTTATTCCGGTATCGGAGATATGATTTCAAAAATCACAGCATTATATGATTGGATTTATGAGGAAAAATGTGGTTACTCTACGGTAAATGATTTTGCGGTTATGATAGCGAAGAAAGCGGTGAACAGTTTTGTCCGGACTCCATATCAGAGCATCAAAGATGAATTGTTTTTAAAAGAACTGGTGGATTCTCTAGCCATGAGCGGAATTGCCAATGAAATAGCCGGAAGCAGCGCACCGACCAGTGGAAGCGAGCATTTGATTTCCCACGCACTGGACAAATTATTGGAAGTGCCACAGTTACACGGTATTCAGGTCGGTATTGCAACCTATATCATGAGCAAGGTGCACAATCACAGATATGTGCGGGTACAGACCGTATTGGAAGAGACCGGATTTTTTGATTTTGCAGCAACACTTCAGATGAAAAAGAGCGATTTCCTTGCGGCAATTGATTTGGCACCGTCTATTAAGCCATTCCGTCACACTTACCTTCACGAAGAAAAATACCGGGAAGAAGCAAAACGCCTGGTGAGAGAAGATGAAATCTTAAATCGTATATTGGTTGACTGACATTCATAAGGAACTGCCGGGCATCCGTAAGAAGCTGCCGGTGTATGTATAAAAGAAACAAGTTTTGCCATACTAAGAGAAAAATATTATATTATTTAGGAAGGTTTTAGCATGGCAAAAAGTGAATCAGAAAAAGATATGCGGCAAAAAAATGAAAATCTGAATAAAACAGTACAGGAGCAGGATGTTGCGGAAAGAAACCAGGCATATAACGAATATGTAAAGCAGGTAACACCAACGCATAATCTTGCCCTGAAAATGTTAAAAGCATTTGTGACCGGCGGAATTATTTGTTGTATTGGCCAGGTGATTTTAAATATTGCACAGAACGCAGGACTGGATAAAGATACTTCCGGCGGCTGGTGCAGTATGATCCTTGTCCTCATGAGCGTAATTCTTACCGGTCTTAATATTTATCCATCAATTGCAAAATTTGGCGGGGCAGGAGCCCTCGTTCCAATCACCGGATTTGCCAATTCAGTGGCGGCTCCTGCCATCGAATTCAAAAAGGAAGGTCAGGTCTTTGGTATTGGCTGCAAAATTTTTACCATTGCGGGTCCGGTAATCCTTTATGGAATCTTTACAAGCTGGCTACTTGGGGTCATATACTGGATATATCAGCTGATAGCGAAGTAGATGGGAAGGGTGTGAGCCACAGTCGAAAATCAGATACAGCAGTGAAACAAAGTTGTGGCAGCGACCCCAGCCGTGCCCGGAGGCAGATTGGGCAAAATCATTGTGAAACAAGAGAATTTTGCCCAAAAGGAGAAGAAAAGAGAGACTTCACCAAGGAAGAGGAGCCGTGTTCGGTGGTAGATTGGACAAAATCATTGTGAAATAAGAGTGTTTTGCCCAAAAGAAGTAGAAAAGCAAGACTTTATCAAGGAAGAGGAGCCGTGTCCCGCGGTAAATTGGGCAAAATCGTTGAGAAACAAGAGAGTTTTGCCCAAAAGGAGAAGAAAAACAAATTTACAAAGTCAGCTTCCCGCTAATCCCCAAAATAGTAATGAATTAATTGCTCGGCATAAGCAGAATCAAAGGGATGCTCACTTGTTTCATAAGTAGTAATTAATTGAATGGATGGGATAATGTTATGTGCGGTGTAAAGCTGAAGCTTGGAAAAGACATTCTTTCGATAAGAAGGAAAATCCATCAGACCAAAATGCTCCCAGTAATAAAATGCTCCTGTTTTAGGATGACGAAGCGTGAAATCAGGGTGCAGGGTAGTTTCGCCTAAACACAGTGCACATTCATAACGAAAAGGAATACGGTTATGTGAGAGCAGTGTTGCAATCAGTGCTTCTGATTTGGAACGGACCATCAGACCGGAAGCAGATTTGTGAATCCGTTGTTCCGGGTATTTGATATTGTATTCAAAATCAGCATTCATCCATTGATTTAATTCTGTGGAAATGGGTTGGAGGACAGTGTGAAATAATTCACAATAGGGAGAAGATTCTTGAAAAAGAGTTTCAATTTTAGAAGGATGTGAGGCAAGGGTGTCAATACAGGTGCGGATTGTCTGTCGCTCAAAAGAGAGGGACTGCAGTTTTAGTTCTAAATATTTTTTCCGGGCCATGACTTGAGCAAAATTTTTCTCTTTCTTGGGAATATAAAACTGTTGGGATAGAAGTTGATGATACCACTTGGTATAGTTGCCATTGTGGGTACAATAAAGAGTGCCGGGTGGCAGAGTGGAAAGTTCATCCTGAATGGCAGAGATTTGCTCCGTAAGATTCTTATAATGAGATAATAGTTTATTATAGATGTCAGTTTCTCCTTTCTCAAAAAGTTCAATGGAAATATTGAAAAATGTTGAAATTAATTGCTGCCATGGATTTATTACAGCATAACCGTAGATAGAAGTAAAGAAAAGAAACATGAAAAATTTCTGAAAAATACATAAAATGCCAGAACCTGGACATGCTAATCACAAAAAGGAGTGATGACATGTCTGAGGTAAAGGGAAAACAGAGTCTTCGCTTTGCGAAGACTCCTTTTATTTTAAATTCGGCATCAGTGGTCGGAAAGAAAGAAGGAGAAGGACCACTGGGAGAGTATTTTGATGTGATTGGAAATGATGACAAATTTGGATGTGAGTCATGGGAGGAAGCAGAAAGTACCTTGCAGAAGGAAGCAGCAACCCTGGCATTGGGAAAATCTGGGCTTACGCCGGAAGAAATCCGTTATATTTTTGCAGGAGACCTGTTGGGTCAGACTATAGCAACATCCTTTGGACTTCTCGACTTTGAAATTCCGCTGTTTGGTGTGTATGGAGCCTGCTCTACGGCAGGGGAATCCATGTCACTTGGAGCAATGTGCGTGGCGGCAGGATTTGCAGAAAATGTCCTGACGATTACATCTAGTCATTTTGCCAGCGCGGAGAAACAGTTTCGATTTCCGCTGGAATATGGGAATCAGCGTCCCATGTCGGCTACCTGGACGGTTACCGGAAGTGGTGCCTATGTATTGTCCACCCAACGGACTCATGTAAAAATCAGTGGAATCACCACCGGAAAAATTGTGGACTATGGAATTCATGATTCCTTAAATATGGGAGCAGCGATGGCTCCGGCAGCAGCAGATACCATAGCAGCACATTTTACGGATTTTGGAAGCAAGCCGGAAGAATATGACCGTATTATAACAGGGGATTTAGGAACTGTCGGACAGGAAATCCTATTTGATTTGCTAAAGAAAAAGGGCTATGACATCGAGAACAATCATTCAGATTGCGGAATCGAAATTTTTGATGCAAAAGAACAGGATACGGATGCTGGCGGAAGTGGCTGTGGCTGCAGTGCTTCTGTTTTATCTGCCTATTATCTTCCGAAGATTATTTCAGGGGAATGGAAAAAGGTGTTATTTGTGCCAACCGGAGCATTGCTTTCCACAGTAAGTTATAACGAAGGAAAAAATGTACCGGGAATTGCCCATGGAGTAATGCTTGAGTATGTGCCGTAACAAAAGCCTGGTAGATAATAAAAAGTAATAATAGTTTTGATAAGAATGATGGAAGAAAGGAAAAGAACACATGGATTATATGAATGCATTCTGGGTAGGAGGCCTGATATGTGCCCTCTGCCAGATTTTAATGGAAAAGACGAAAATGCAGCCGGGACGGATTATGGTGCTATTGGTATGTTCCGGAGCTGTTTTGGGAGCAATCGGTGTATATCCGCCTTTCGTGGAATTTGCAGGAGCGGGAGCATCGGTGCCATTGTTAGGCTTTGGCAATACGCTGTTTAAGGGAATTAAGGAAGCAGTTGATACTAATGGATTTATCGGAATCTTCATGGGTGGATTTACGGCAACGGCGGTAGGAATCTCTGCTGCATTGGTATTTGCCTATCTGGCATCCCTGATATTTGAACCAAAGATGAGAAAGTAGAAAATCCGCACAGAAGATGCATAGAAAAGGATAGGTTGGAAACAATAAACTTGAAATCAATAAAAAGGAGATATTGAACATGAAGAAATTAAGAAAACTGGTGTTGACCATGATGGTAGTGTGCCTCTTTGGCAGCATGGCAGCCTGTGGTAATAGGAATGGAAATGAAGAAAATACCACGGAAAACGGAGCAGGAAGTAACAATACTACCAATAAGAATGACACAGACAATAAGAATAACACAAATGACAAGAATAATCGTGACAATACCACAAACAATGGAGATAATGGCGACGGTGTGGTAAATGATGTGACAGATGGAGTAGTAGATGGCGCAGAAGATATTGTAGATGGTGTAGATGATGCAGTAGATGATGCCGGAACCGGAATTAAAGATGCTGTGGATGATGCGACAACCGGAACCGATGGAAATGGTAATAATGCAAAAACAGTAAGATAGTTTTGAATAAAGATTTTTAAATGCCAAAAACAGGATTGAAAACTCAATGAAAAGTTTTCAATCCTGTTTTGTATAATATGAGTACCACGATGGCTCATATAAAATTGTTTCTCTTGGTGAAAAATTTATTTGTCATCAATACTGTAGTTTGGTGCTTCTTTTGTAATGTGGATGTCATGTGGATGACTTTCTTTTAAGGAAGCAGCAGTAATCTTAACGAAACGGCCTCTTTCCTGTAATTCAGGAATAGTAGGACATCCGCAGTAACCCATACCGGAACGGATACCACCGATTAACTGGAATACGGTATCTTCAAGACTTCCCTTGTAAGCCACACGTCCTTCAACACCTTCCGGAACAAGCTTCTTAGCACCTTCCTGGAAGTAACGGTCTTTGCTTCCGTTTTCCATAGCTGCAAGAGAACCCATACCACGGTAAACTTTGTATTTTCTTCCCTGATATAATTCGAAGGTTCCAGGAGCTTCGTCACAACCTGCGAACATACTTCCCATCATACATACATTACCACCGGCAGCTAAAGCCTTGGTCATGTCTCCGGAGTACTTGATACCACCATCAGCAATGATTGGAATACCATATTCTTTTGCAACTGCAAAGGCATCCATGACAGCGGTAATCTGTGGAACACCAATACCTGCAACCACACGGGTAGTACAGATAGAACCAGGTCCGATACCAACTTTAACAGCATCAGCACCAGCTTCGATTAAGGCTTTGGTTGCTTCGCCGGTTGCTACGTTACCTGCGATAACCTGAAGATCAGGATAAGCAGCTTTGATTTTCTTAACTGCATTTAAGATATTTAAGGAATGTCCATGTGCGGAATCTACAACGATTACATCGACATGGGATTTTACCAGTGCATCGATACGGTCCATCATGTTAGCAGTAATACCAACAGCAGCGCCACAAAGCAGTCTGCCCTGGTCATCCTTTGCGGATAATGGATATTTAATCTGTTTTTCAATATCTTTGATAGTGATAAGACCTTTTAAGTGAAAATCTTTATCAACAATTGGAAGCTTTTCTTTTCTTGCCTTAGCGAGAATTTTTTTCGCTTCGTCTAATGTGATTCCTTCCGGAGCAGTAATAAGACCTCGGACGTCATGCTTTCTTTAATTTTCTTTGTATAATCTGTTTCGAATTTCAAATCACGATTAGTGATGATGCCGACTAATTTTCCGTTTTCTGTAATAGGAACTCCGGAAATGCGGAAGTTGTGCATTAAATCTTCTGCGTCAGCTAATGTATGATCTGGGGATAAGAAAAATGGGTCTGTGATAACTCCATTTTCGGAACGTTTTACCTTGTCCACTTCCTCCGCCTGAGCCTCGATAGACATGTTTTTGTGGATGATTCCGATACCACCCTGTCTTGCCATAGCTATTGCCATGCGATGTTCAGTTACTGTGTCCATTCCAGCACTCATCATTGGAATGTTCAATTTGATTTTCTTAGTCAGGTAAGTGGTAAGATCAATCATATTAGGAGTAACTTCCGAATATGCAGGAACCAGCAAAACATCATCAAATGTAATTCCTTCACCGATAATTTTACCCATTTTCTCGTTTCCTCTCTTTCTTATTAAAAAGTGTGTAATATAATAAAGCCTTTAATTTCTCAATTCTAGCAAAAAAATAATATACTGTCAATTGTTAAAACAACTATTCCATTTTATACAAAAATATGTTATTCTTTTAGACGGACAACGGGGTCAACCAAGGGTGAACGTTGTCCTTTTTTCAAACAGAGGGGGAAAAAGGATGGAATTTCGACCGTGCATAGACATCCATAATGGCAAGGTCAAGCAGATTGTGGGCGGAAGTCTTAAGGATGAAGGAAATCAGGCAAAAGAGAATTTTGTGGCGGAACAGGATGCCGCTTATTTTGCAGAATTTTATAAAAAAGATAAGATTCGTGGCGGACATATCATTCTGCTGAATCCGTCAGACAGTTCCTATTATAAAGAAACGAAACGTCAGGCACTGCTTGCACTTCACACATATCCGGGCGGTATGCAGGTTGGCGGCGGCATTCATGCAGAGAATGCCAAAGAATTTATCGAGGCAGGGGCCAGTCATGTAATTGTGACATCCTATGTATTTAAGGATGGAAAAGTAAATTATAATAATCTGGAAAAAATTCTTGCAGCAGTAGGAAAAGAGCACCTGGTTCTGGATTTGAGCTGCCGGAAAAAAGATGGCGACTACTATATAGTGACAGACCGCTGGCAGAAATTTACCGAAGAGAAAATCACGCCGGAGTTATTAGATAAATTAAAGGAATATGCGGATGAATTTTTAGTACATGCAGTAGATGTAGAGGGAAAAGCATCCGGCATTGAAGTCCCACTGGTAGAAATATTGGGAGACTGGGGCAGAATTCCAATTACATATGCCGGAGGAGTCGGCAGTTTTGAAGATTTAAAGCAGTTAAAAGAACATGGAAAAGGCAGGCTTAATGTGACGATAGGCAGTGCATTAGACCTGTTTGGCGGCAGAATGGCATATAAAGAGGTTCTGCAGTATATAAATCAAGTATAAGGAAAAGGAGAACGGCAGTATGAAGTATACAAAACAGGATATTATCCGTATGGCAGATGAAGAAGATGTGGAATTTATCCGGCTTCAGTTTACGGATATGTTTGGAACCTTAAAAAATGTGGCAATCACACGAAGTCAGTTAGAGAAGGCACTGAATAATCAGTGTATGTTTGACGGTTCATCCATAGAAGGCTTTGTCCGGATTGAGGAGTCCGATATGTATCTCTACCCGGATTTAGACACATTTACTATTTTCCCATGGAGACCACAGCAGGGAAAAGTTGCAAGAATTATCTGTGACGTTTATTGTGCAGACGGAACACCTTTCGAAGGAGACCCAAGATACGTATTGCGGAAAGAGATTACGCGTGCAGCAAAGATGGGCTATACCTTTGATGTAGGACCAGAGTGTGAATTTTTCTTATTCCATACCGATGACAATGGCCAGCCCACAACCATTTCCCATGAGAAAGCAGGATACTTTGACTTAGGACCGGTAGACTTAGGTGAAAATGCAAGACGTGATATGGTGCTGACCTTAGAGGATATGGGATTTGAAATCGAGGCATCCCATCATGAAGTAGCACCGGCACAGCATGAAATTGATTTCCGTTATGATGAAGCATTGGCAACAGCCGATAAGATTATGACTTTTAAACTGGCAGTTAAGACCATTGCAAAGCGTCATGGCTTATTTGCAAGCTTTATGCCAAAGCCAAAATATGGAATCAACGGTTCCGGCATGCATATTAATATGTCACTTTCCCGGAATGGAAAAAATATATTTGATGACCCATCCGGTGAACTTGGTTTGAGCAAAGAAGCATATTATTTCATTGGCGGAATCATGAAACATATGAAAGGTATGTCCGCTATCACCAACCCACTGATAAATTCTTATAAGAGACTGGTTCCGGGCTATGAAGCACCGATTTACATTGCATGGTCTGCAACGAACCGCAGTCCGCTGATTCGTATTCCGGCATCCAGAGGGGCAGGAACCAGGGTGGAATTAAGATGTCCGGACCCGGCAGCCAATCCATATCTGGCATTGGCAGTATGCCTTGCAGCAGGCTTAGATGGAATTGAAAATAAGATTATGCCGCCGGAAGAGGTAAGAGAAAATGTATTTGAAATGAGACTTTCCAGGAAAGTGGAAAAGGGTATTGAATCACTTCCGGGAGATTTAATGGAAGCAATCGAAGAGTTCGAACGCGATGATTATATCAAAGGGGTTTTAGGACCACATATTACAGAGAAATATGCAGAAGCCAAGAAGGCTGAGTGGGCGGACTACAGAGCCCAGGTGACACAGTGGGAGATTGATGAGTATCTGTATAAGATTTAGTTGATGTAAGAAAATGCTACAGGAGATAAGAACTTGATTAATGTTATTGTTGCATTCCCTAAGATAGAAAACGCCAAAAGTATAAAAAATATACTTGTGCGCAGTGGATTTCATGTAGATGCAGCAGTCACAACAGGGGCTCAGGCATTGCAGTATGCGAATTCGTTAGATGGAGGTATATTGGTCTGCAGTCCAAGATTTGTGGACATGATGTATACTGAACTGCATGAATATATTCCTGCTACATTTCAGATGCTTCTCGTTGCTTCGCCGGATATCTGCAATGAGCACGAAGTTGCTGATATTATGTGCCTTTCCATGCCGCTTAAGGTGCACGAACTGATACAGACGGTAGAGACCATGTCTTATACTATTACCAGAATGCGTAAGAAACGGCGTATGGAACCGAAGGTACGGAGCGAAGAGGAAAAACGCATGTTACAGGATGCCAAAGAACTTCTGATGGTACGGAATAACATGAGTGAAGAAGAAGCACACCGGTATATCCAGAAACGGAGTATGGATAATGGAACCGGACTCATCGAGACGGCACAGATGATTTTGAGCCTTATGCATGCATAAGTATGAAAAATAGGTTAAATATAGTAGATTATTTAGAGAGAAGAAAAGGAGATATTATGTATCAGATTAATGAAAACTACCAGAAATTACCAGGAAGCTATTTATTCAGTACCATTGCCAAAAAGGTAAATGCATTTACCCAGGAAAATCCGGATAAGAACATCATCCGTCTTGGAATCGGGGATGTTACCCAGCCAATCGCTCCGGCAATTATTGAGGCTTTACATAAGGCAGTTGATGAGATGGCAGATCCTGCAACCTTCCATGGATATGCACCTGATTTGGGATATGATTTCCTGCGTAATGCTATTGTAAAAAATGATTATCAGGCAAGAGGATGTGCAATCGAAGCAGATGAAATTTTCGTATCCGATGGAGCAAAGAGTGATTCTGGAAATATTCAGGAATTATTCGGACCGGATGTAAGAATTGCTGTATGTGACCCGGTATACCCGGTATATGTGGATTCCAATGTTATGGCTGGAAGAACCGGTACATATAACCCGGATACCCAGATGTGGAGCAATGTAATTTATATGCCATGTACCAGAGAAAATAATTTCGTGCCGGAATTCCCGAAGGAGACACCAGATGTAATTTATCTGTGCCTGCCAAATAACCCGACAGGAACAACCATTACCAAAGCACAGTTACAGGAATGGGTTGATTATGCCAATAAAGAAGGTGCATTGATCATCTATGATGGCGCTTATGAAGCATATATTTCAGAAGCAGATGTGGCACATACGATTTACGAATGTGAAGGCGCACAGACCTGTGCAATCGAGATTAAGAGCTTCTCAAAGAATGCAGGATTTACCGGAGTACGTCTTGGATATACTGTAGTACCAAAGGATTTGAAATGCAATGGCGTATCTTTACATGATATGTGGGCAAGACGTCACGGCACCAAATTCAACGGCGCACCTTATATCGTACAGCGTGCCGGTGAAGCAGTATATTCCGAAGCTGGAAAAGCACAGTTGAAAGAACAGGTTGCATATTACATGAAAAATGCAAGCGTAATTAAGAGCGGTCTGAAAGAAGCAGGCTTCGAAGTATTCGGTGGTGTAAATGCACCATATATCTGGTTAAAGACACCGGAGCAGATGACATCCTGGGATTTCTTTGATTACCTCTTAGAAAATGCCAATGTAGTAGGAACACCGGGATCCGGATTCGGACCAAGCGGAGAAGGATACTTCAGACTGACAGCATTCGGAACATATGAGAATTCAGTTGCAGCATTAGAGAGAATTAAGGCATTATAAGTCAGTATCATAAGGATATACGAAAATATAGAAGGGACAGCGATTTTTGTACCGACCCCTAAAAGTTAGACCAAAAAATCTAACGATTGGAGGTCGGTATTTTTATGTCTAAATATAGTTATGAATTTAAAAAGAAAGTTGTAAATGCTTATCTG
>NZ_QTVB01000033.1:0-27348 GCF_003435965.1 Roseburia sp. AF42-8 | reverse complement strand
GAGATAAAACCGGCTTGAATTATAATAAAAGCAATGTTTTAGAATCTAAAACAGATTTGAGAGAATAGGAGAATCAGATATGACAGAGAATGAAGACAAGAGAGAACTTGAAAATATAGATACTGTAGAAGAGACAAAGAAAGAGACCACAGATGAGAAGAAGGATGAATACGAAGAAATCTGTTACATCTGCCGCAGACCGGAAAGTGTTGCCGGTAAGATGATAAAGATTCCGAATAATATCTGCATTTGTAAAGACTGTATGCAGAGAACCTTCGACAGCATGAATAACTCTGGATTTCCAATGGGTGATTTTATACCAAATGGTCAGATGCCCAATATCAGCATGATTAATCTTTCAGATTTGCAGGGCTTTATGCCGCAGAGCCAGAAGATTAAGAAAAAGAAAACCAAAGAGGAGAAAGCAGAAGCTCCGAAATTAGATATTAAGAAGATTCCGGCACCACATAAGATTAAGGCAAGCCTGGATGAATATGTGGTTGGTCAGGAATATGCCAAGAAGGTAATGTCTGTGGCAGTTTATAATCACTATAAACGTGTGGCAACCGATACGATGGATGATATTGAAATCGAGAAATCCAATATGTTAATGATTGGACCGACCGGAAGTGGTAAGACTTATCTGGTGAAGACACTGGCAAGACTTCTGGATGTGCCGCTGGCAATTACAGATGCGACTTCCTTAACCGAGGCAGGTTATATCGGAGACGATATCGAAAGCGTTGTCAGTAAATTGCTTGCAGCTGCAGATAATGATGTAGAGCGGGCAGAGCATGGCATTATTTTCATTGATGAGATTGATAAAATCGCCAAGAAGAAGAATACCAACCAGCGTGATGTCAGCGGAGAATCCGTACAGCAGGGAATGTTAAAGCTTCTTGAAGGAGCAGAAGTGGAAGTGCCGGTGGGAGCCAGCAGCAAGAATGCCATGGTTCCGATGGTTACCGTTAACACTAAGAATATCCTTTTTATCTGTGGTGGAGCTTTCCCGGATATTGAAGAGATTATCAAAGAACGTCTTAATAAGCAGGCATCTATTGGTTTCCAGGCAGATTTGAAGGATAAATATGATAATGATGAGAATCTGTTACAGAAAGTAACGGTAGAAGATGTAAAGAAGTTTGGAATGATACCGGAGTTTATCGGAAGACTTCCGATTCTCTTTACCTTGGAATCGCTTACCGTTGATATGCTGGTTCGTATTTTAAAGGAGCCGAAAAATGCTATCATCAGGCAGTATCAGAAGCTTCTGGCATTAGATGAAGTGAATCTTGTATTTGAAGAGGATGCGCTGCGGGCAATTGCAGAGAAAGCAAAAGAGAAGAAGGTCGGAGCCAGAGCACTTCGTTCCATTATTGAAGAATTTATGTTAGATATTATGTATGAGATTCCAAAGGACGAAAACATCGGCCAGGTAACGATTACAAGAGATTATATTGAGAAAAAGGGCGGCCCGCTTATCACTATGCGTGGAGTGGCAGCATTACCAGTAAACGAATAAAATAAAAGAAAATAAGTGCCGGAGCTTATATGGAAGATTGTAAAGACGCACCATACTCGGAAGAATATTACGACCTTCTGGTTTCCTATCTGAGCCTTGAAAATGAATATCTTCCGGGAGGCTGTATCCAGAATATTGATAAAGATTTTAATGTAGTCTATTTGCAGAGTGCAGGCTTGCCGAAGCTGGATATTGACCAGTATACCTATTCGGCAATTCCAAAATGTTTTACCACATTAGACGAAGAGGCATTGCAGGCAGGCGGAATCATAAGGGTACAAAGTCAGCCAAATCTTGCTTTGAGAGGGCAGGGTGTTCTGATTGGATTTGTGGATACCGGAATTGATTATCAGAATGAAGTATTCCGTAATTCTGATGGCAGCAGCCGCATACTAAGAATCTGGGATCAGAGCATTCGAAGTGAAGATACACCAGAGGGATTCCTCTATGGAACGGAATATACAAAAGAACAGATCGATATGGCATTGTTAACAGATGCACCTCTTCGGGTAGTACCTCACCGGGATGAAGAAGGACATGGTACCTTTATGGCAGGTCTTGCGGCAGGAAGCGAAAAACTTTCGGAGAAATTTGCCGGAGTAGCACCCTATGCACAGATTGCCATGGTAAAGCTGAAGCCGGCAAAGAAATATTTAAGGCGTTTTTATTATATTCCGGAAGGTGCAAAGGCTTATCAGGAAAATGATATTATGGCGGGGGTGGCATATCTGACCAGACTGGCGGAACGATATCGCCGCCCTCTGGTGATTTATCTTGGGCTTGGAAGCAATTCCGGGGATCACAGTGGAAACAGTGTGATTTCGTATTATCTTAATTATGTTTCCTTCAAGCGGAATACGGCAGTTGTGGTAGCAGCAGGGAATGAAGCTACTGCCAGACATCATTATTACGGAGAAGTTGCATTCGGGCAGCAGAGTGATGTGGTAGAAGTAGATGTGGAAGATGCAGTGGCGGGTTTCCATATTGAAATGTGGGCAAAGGCTCCGGAGCTTTATTCGGTGCGGATTATATCACCAACGGGAGAGCGGACGGCAGGTGTCCGGGTGCAGCAGGATGGCAGAGAGGTATACCGTTTTGTATTTGAAAATACACAGGTTATCATTGATTACCACATTGTTGGCACTGCCACAGGAGATCAGCTTATTTATATCCGGTTTGACCGGCCCACCAGAGGCATCTGGACGATTGAGGTAAATGGCGATTACAGTATAGAAGGAAGATATCACATGTGGCTTCCGATTACCGGACTGATTGCCGGTGATATTTCTTTTATTCGTTCTAATCCGGATACGACAATTACCATGCCGGGAAATGCAGCTGCACCGATGACAGTAGGTGGATACAATGCAGGAAATGACAGTATTTATCTGAATTCCAGCAGAGGATACACTGCATCGGGACTGGTAAAGCCGGATTTTGCAGCACCGGGTGTCAATGTGATTGGACCGGCACCGGGCAACCGGTTTGAGGCAAGAAGTGGTACCAGCATTGCAGCGGCAATTACTGCAGGAGCTGCAGCACTGTATCTGGAATGGGCAGTAGAGCGTGGTTATAATACTGATATTACAAATGCAGAAATTAAAAATGATTTTATCCGCGGTGCGGTGCGGTTAGAAAGCAGAGTTTATCCGAACCGGGAATGGGGATATGGAACCTTAAATCTCTATCAGACCTTCGAACAGTTGCGCCGGACATAGGAGGTTCTTGTTTGCATAGAATAACTGCTTCTGTGGGATTCTATATAGAAAACACGAAGCAGGAGGGTAAAGATGAAGCAGGAACATGCAATTGATTTACGAAAGGCAGCCATTATCGGATGTGGGTTTGTCGGCTCTGCTACTGCATTTACACTGATGCAGAGCAAGCTCTTTTCCGAACTGGTTCTAATTGATGTGGATAAAGCAAGAGCGGAAGGAGAGGCCATGGATATCAGCCATGGAATGCCATTTGCCGCACCGATGAAAATATATGCCGGCAGTTATGATGACATTGTGGATGCCGACATTATTATCATTACGGCAGGAGCAAACCAGAAACCGGGAGAAACAAGGCTTGAGCTGGTAAAGAAAAATGTAGCCATTTACAAAAATATTATCCCGGAAATTGCCAGCAGAAGGTGTCGTGGCATATTACTCATCGTATCAAATCCGGTGGATATACTGACACTGGCAGCATTGAAATTATCCGGTTTTCCGGAAAATCGGGTAATCGGTTCCGGAACAGTATTAGATACTGCCCGGTTAAAAAATATGCTGGGAAAACAGCTTGGCATCGACAATCGTGGTGTGCATGCATTTATTGTAGGAGAGCATGGAGACAGCGAGGTGGCGGTATTCAGTTCTGCCAACGTATCCGGCATTCCGTTGGAACAGATTTATAAGCTGCGTGGCTATGAGGAATATGAAAGTCATACGAAGCGTATATATGAAGAAGTAAAGAACAGTGCTTATGAAATTATAGAGCGTAAGCAGGCAACCTATTATGGAATTGCAATGGCGATTAAGCGGATTTGTGAATGTATTGTCCGGGATGAACATTCGGTGCTTCCGGTGTCCAGTCTGATGCATGGGCAATATGGCATTTCTGATATCGTGCTGAGCATGCCGGCAGTGGTGGATGCCGGTGGCGTGGAGCAGATTCTTCCGGTGTCATTAGACGAAGAAGAGCGGGCAAGGCTTCATGCGTCAGCAAAAGCACTGCGGGATGTGATTGCTGACATAGAATTATAGAGCAGGCGGAGCAGAAAGAGAGAAAGAAAAGGACAGAAGGAATCAGGTAGAACAAAAGAAGGAGGAGTTTCCATGAAATATTTATTACTGGTGGCATCCATTTTCGGGCTGGATGAAGGAATCAAGCAGCGGGTTGATAAGAAGGAGCCGTTGGGAAAAGAAAAAAGAGTTCCAAAGCTTCCGGTTGTAATTGAAAAATATTATAACAATGGAGCTGCATTGAACTTTCTGGCGAAGAAACCGAAAATTATGCTGGGGTTACACAGTGCATGCATGGCAGGACTGATGACCATATATGGGTTTGTATTAAGAAGAGGAAATACAGGACTGAAAACCGGTATGAGTATGATGGTTGGCGGCGGATTAAGCAATCTCTGGGACAGAATTCATAAGAAGCATGTGGTGGATTATATCCGCTTTGATACACCGTGGAAACGCTTTTCAAGAATTGTATTTAATATTTCCGATTTCTTTATTTTTATCGGAGCAGCAGTTTCTATGTTGTTTGCTTACAGGTAAGAAAACGGGATTGCAGCCAACGGTAATAATACCGAAGGAAGCAATCCCATTTTTCTTAATCAAATTCGTTCGTTATATCTTAATCAACATAAAAAATCATTATTAAAAATCAAATTCTATATCTGAGAAAGGTACATTGAAAAACCTTGATTATTGCAACTATTTAATTACTGTTACGTTAGTTGCCTGAGGACCTTTAGCGCCTTCTGTTACGTCAAATTCTACTGCTGCGCCTTCTTCTAAGGATTTGTAACCATCCATGTTAAGTCCTGAGTAGTGTACGAATACATCATTACCTTCTGCATCAGAGATGAATCCGTAACCTTTCTGGTTATTAAACCATTTAACTGTACCGTTCATTATAGTACCTCCACAAAAATTATCTAGCCATACGGCTACGCTTAGAATAGCATAATTTATTTTAAAAGTAAAGAAAATTAGTTGATATCAGTATAGGGGATATCATGCCCGGCAAAAAATTTTCGTATCAGCAGATCCCATTCCTGGTCGAAGGTGTGGTCTAAGGTAAAACTGCGGTAAGATACACCATTGGTACAGGAAAGAATACCATCCTGAAATTTGATGTTTAAGAAAACTCCATTCAAATCCTGGGTAGTCAGACCACTTTTACTTACTTCCAGAGTATTTTTAAGATTCTTTGGAGAAAGCTGAAAGATAAAGCGGAAATAGGAGGGGGTATGTTTTCCCTTGATCAGGGCGAAGCAGTTTTCACGCAGCATGCCAAAAGGCAGGCAGCTTAAACCGGTTAGTTCCAGTTCATCCAGTTCTTCCGGACTGTAGAAATCCGGTACAAGATGTCCGTCGATTTCATAGGAACCTTTTCCACGGATGGTAGCTTCTGATAATAAGAAGTGGTCAAATAAATCCGTGCGAAGTAATTTATTCATAAAATCTTTTACCTGTAAAAGTTGTATTGCAATCATAGTATCCTCCTCATTTTTAAAGTGTAACACAAACCGGATAGAAAAAACAGAGAAAGTATTGTAGAATGACTATGAAAAGAAGCAGATTGAAAGGAAATGATATGAGAAAACAAAGATTATTAACCGGTATTACAGGAATACTTATGGCATTTCTGCTTGCCGGCTGCGATACGTCATCCGTTGAAGAATGGGTAGATGAAGTAGTAGAAGATATCAATGGACAGATACCGGATAATACCTTGCTTCCGGTAGAGTCAGTTTCAGAGGAAAAGTATGTATATGGCCAGCTTACGGAAGAAGAACAGCTTGTTTATGATGAGATGCTGGATGCTATTTTAAATCATCGGGAAGAGGTGGCAGTTGCTACATTAGATAAAGACGTACTGGCAAAAATGTATGAAGCAATTATGGCGGACTATGGCGGACTCTTCTGGGTGGATGGCTATTCCTATACGGAATATTCCCGTGCGGGTGTACTGACCGGGCTTAAGTTTGCACCGAAGTATACAATGGATGAAGCTGCAAGACAGGAGACACAGGCGGCAATTGATGAAAAGGTCGATGTACTGCTTGGCGGCATTTCATCCGAGGACAGTGATTACCAGAAAGCGCGGTTTATATTTGATACGCTGGTGCGTACGGTAAATTATGACCTTAATGCAGAGAATAATCAGAATATCATCAGTGTATTTCTAGAGGGAAGAACGGTGTGCCAGGGCTATGCCTGTGCCACAAAATATCTGATGGATTTATTAGATATTCCATGTACGATAGTGACAGGAACTGCCAATGGAGAACCACATGCATGGAATCTCATCGAACTGGATGGAGCCTATTATTATATGGATACTACCTGGGGTAATCCAACTTCCAACAGTCCGGATGACTTCGGAGATGTAGCTGAAGTGGTAGATTATTGCTTTTTTACTGCAACTACAGAAGAGTTATTTCAGACCCACAGCCCCAATGTGAATTTTTCATTGCCGGAATGCAATTGCCTGGATGACAGTTATTTTGTGCAGGAAAATTGTTATTTTAAGGACTGGTATCCGGAAGACATCGGAGCATTATTTACAGAGCTTGACAGCCACCCTGTACAGATGAAGTTTGAGGATGAGGCAGTTTATGGGCAGGCACAGCAGTTTTTCATTGAAGAAGGGCATATCGGGGATTATTATACCGTGGATAGTTCCTTATTTTATATGAAAAATGAGACAATGCGGGTACTTACTTTCCTGAAAAAATAAAATATTTGTGAAATATTATAAAAATTTAAATATCCTCTTTTCAAAACGTAATATTTATGATAATATGACATAGTAATGAAAACTACTTGTTATTACAAAGAAAAACATAACATATAATTTTAAACATTGCGTACATACTATAAGAGAGATGACTACGCAATCAGGAGGATAGAAAATGAGCTACAAAATCATAGTAGACAGCTGTGGAGAGTTATTTGATGATATGAAAGCAGATGGAAGATTCCAGTCTGTTCCGTTAGAGCTTGAGGTAGATGGATACCATGTGGTGGATGATGAATCCTTTGATCAACTGGAGTTTATTCGCAGGGTAAAGGAAAGCAGGCATAGCCCGAAGTCATCCTGCCCATCTCCACAGAGATATGTGGAAGCATATTTAGGAGAAGCAGAGCATGTATATGTAGTAACACTTTCCGGTAAATTAAGCGGTTCTTATAACAGTGCAGAGCTGGCAAAGAAGCTTTATTTAGAAGAACATATGGCAAAACAGATTCATGTATTTGATTCCTGTTCCGCATCCATTGGAGAGACTCTGATTGCAGAAAAGATACAGGAATCAGAGGAAGCCGGAAAGAGCTTTGAAGAAGTGGTTGCTGAGACAGAAAAATATATTAAAGACCAGCAGACCTTCTTTGTATTAGAGACTTTAGAGACTCTGCGTAAAAACGGCAGACTCAGTAACCTGAAAGCCTGGGTTGCCGGGGCATTAAATATCAAGCCGGTAATGGGGGCCACGCCCGAGGGTACAATCTGTCAGCTGGGACAGGCAAGAGGAATGGCAAAGGCATTGGACTATATGGTTAATGAAATTGTAAAGAGAACGAAAGAGCGTGAAAAGAAGATTTTATCCATCGCACATTGCAATTGTCCGGAACGTGCAAAACAGGTAAAAGAAAAATTGGAAAAGCTGGCAAAATTTAAAGATATCAGAATTGTAGATACTGCAGGAGTCAGCACCATGTATGCCAATAATGGCGGTGTTATTGTAGCAGTTTAAAAAATAGCAGATAAAAAGAAAACAGATAAAGGAAAACAGAATCGGTGCAAACCGGTTCTGTTTTCTTTTGCTGTCGGTAACAAAATGGAGCATCCGCATATAGTAATAACAGACGATTGCAAGGCAAGGAGGGATGAAATGCAAATCGCAATCATTGGAGCAGATGAAAGAACACCGGCATTGAAACGTTGTCTGACGGAATCAGGAATTGGAATCATAGAAATAACGGAGCAGAATATCCGGCGACTGATGCAGAGTCAGATTATTGTATTACCGTTGCGGGCACTGGAGGAGGATGGCAGAATCAGAGGAAGCAGGGTAAAAATAGGAATGGTATTATCCTATGCAGCGGAGAGAAGTGTTATTTATGGAGGTTGTTTCCCGGAGGTTCTGACACGAAGACCATCAGGGCGGCGGATACGGCTGGTTGATTATATGGAAGATGAAGTCTTTAGAAATGAGAATGCCGGACTGACAGCAGAAGGCTGCCTTGTAGAAGCAATGACAAAGAGCAGGTGCTGCGTGAAAGGAAGAAACTGTCTGGTGGCAGGTTTTGGTTATTGTGGAAGAGCCATGGCAAAGCTGCTTTTATCTTTGGAAGCGGAAGTAACTGTTTATGATATAAAGGAAGATTGCCAGCGGGTGGCAATGGAAATGGGGTGTAGCTTGTGGCAGGAGAATGCAGAGGAGCAGAACTTTGAGTGGATTTTTCATATGGCAGATAAACCATGCCCAATAGACACAGTCTTAAAATGGTGCGATGAGAAAACATATCTATGGGATATTACAACTGGTGGCGGACTTCCGGCAGAGGAGTTAGAAGAAAAAGGTATTCATGTGGAACATCTTACTGCCGTTCCTGGAAGAATACTGACAGAAAGTGCAGGAATCATTCTTGCACGGATGATAGAAAGAGGAGCAGCAGATTATGGAAGAGTATAAGCTTACATTAGGACTTGGAATTACCGGCTCTTTCTGTACTTTTGGGAAGATACTCCGGACGACAGAAGCACTGGTGCAAAAAGGAATAAAAGTTATTCCGGTATACTCCAGACATGCAGGAACTTTGGATACCAGATTTATGACAGCGGAAGTATTTCAAAACAGAATGCAGGAGATTACAGGAGAAAGGGGAATTCAAAGTATCGTGCAGGCAGAAACCATCGGTCCGTCAGGACTTTTTGATGTGATGGCAATTGCACCATGTACCGGAAATACCATGGCAAAGCTGCAGCAGGGCATTGTAGATACCACAGTGCTTATGGCAGCCAAAGCGCATCTTAGAAATGAAAAGCCGTTGGTGCTGGCAATTTCTACCAATGATGCTTTGTCCATGAATCTTAGAAATATCGGACTGCTGATGAATATGAAGCATATCTATTTTGTGCCTTTCCGGCAGGATGATTATCAGAAGAAACCCCATTCTCTGGTGGCGGATTTTTGCCGGTTAGAGGAGACTATTGCTGCAGCCATGAAAGAAAAACAGCTGCAGCCGGTGGTGCTGTCTCCAATGCCGGTAGATTATAAATGAAGGTCAATCTTATATTCACTGAGCCAGTAATGAATCTGCAGGAGATAAGCAATCATCTGAGGACCTGCCATAAGCTGGCCATACCATGGTTTGCCATAGTCTCCTTCCTGATTTAAGAATTGCATAGTCTTTTCTTTATCAATCAGTGCAAGAAGGGGACTTTCCCCGGTGGTCAGCAGTGCACTCAGACGCTGCCGCAGGAGCTGTTCATAGTAAGGATGGTAAGTCTTAGGATAAGGACTTTTCTTGCGGAAAGTAATGGTGTCCGGAAGATAGTCTTTCGCACACTGCCGCAAAAGGTTTTTCACAAGACCATCCTTGGCTTTCATTTCCCATGGCACATTAAAGACATAAGAAATCAGGTTTTTATCTGCAAAAGGAACGCGGGCTTCCAGACCGGAGAACATACTGGTGCGGTCCATGCGGTTTAGCAGAGTCTGCATAAAGTAGCGGATGTTAAGATAGGAAATACGCCGGCGGCTGCATTCCGTATCATTGTCCGATGGCAGAATATCGACCTCTGCAATGGCATTTTCATAAGAACTTTGCACATAGGAATCTAAGGACAGTGCATCTGCAATTTCGTCTTTTAAGAAGGACTTGCGGAAAGACAAATCCGGTGTCCATGGGAACGTGTTGCAGGAAAGAAAATTCTTCCGGTGAAACCACGGATAGCCGCCGAAAACTTCATCGGCACATTCTCCGGTCAGGACTACCTTATGCTGCTTACTGACTTCCCGGCAGAAGAAGAGCAGGGATGAGTCAACGTCAGCCATACATGGAAGGTCATGGGCTTTCATGGAAGCAAAGAGTAAGTCAGCCTGGGAGCGGTTGTCACAGGTCAGATATTGATGCTCACTCTTAAGATAGTTTTTCATAATATCCACAAAGGGACGGTCTTCGGAGGGCTGAAAATCATTTGCCTTAAAGTAACGGGAATTATCCGTAAAGTCAAAGGAATAGGTAGAAAGAGTCTGCCCTTCTTTCCTTAATTCTTCTGCACAGACCGAGGAGACCAGACTGGAATCCAACCCGCCGGAAAGAAAGGTGCAGATAGGAACATCGGAAACCATCTGCCGGCGGATGGACTGTAACAGCAGCTCTTTTGTGTGGGCAACGGTTTCTTCATAGCTGTCTGTATGTGGATGGCTTTCTAATCGGAAGTAACAGTAATCTTTCAGCCCGGAAGCACTGAAAGTGAGGTAATGTCCCGGCAGACATTCTGCCATATGTTCATAAACTGCGTTGCCGGGGTTCCTGGCAGGACCAAGACCAAAGATTTCGGAGAGTCCTGTTTTATTTACCGAAGGGATGCAGCCGGGATAACAGAAGATTCCCTTCGGCTCGGAAGAAAAGATAAGTGTATCATGAAAAAGCCGGTAAAAGAGCGGCTTTACACCAAAGGCATCCCGGAAGAGATAGAGAAGCTGATGAGCCTCATCATAAATGGCAAAAGCGAAAATACCATTCATTTTCCGGACAAAGGACGGTCCTTCAAAAAGAAATCCATTTAAAATGACTTCTGTATCGGAATGAGTACGAAAGGTCATGCCATGGGAAACCAGTTCCTCACGGAGTTCTTTCGTATTATAAAGTTCTCCATTATAGACGATGGTGAAGTCTGCGTCACAATAATGTCTGGTCATAGGCTGAAGTCCACCATGAGGATCAATAATGGCAAGCCGGGTGTGGGAAAACCCTGTATGAGAGGTTAAATAAATACCATGGGAGTCCGGCCCGCGGTGATAAAGTGCGTCACTCATATCAGATAGAATGTTACGATAATAAGGCTCCCTTTCTAAAAAATCAGTATGTAAATTACAAAAACCGGAAATACCGCACATAGCAATTCTCAATTCATTTTTTGTAGTAATCTATGCATTTCCCTGAATAAAAAGTACAAAAAAGAAGAGAGATTTGTGAAAGAGAGGAAGCATTTTCTGGGTGCAAAGCACAGGTAAGGAGTTGCCGGCAGTAAGTTGTGTGGGTTATAATAAAAAAGATGAAACTATTTTTCCGGCTGGAACGTCTAATTTACAGAAAGCAAAGGTTGAAAGGCTTTCTTTGCATATGCAGGTTTTCGGAAAGAGAAGAGGAAACAGGAATGAAGAAAAGAGGAATCGCAAAAGCGGTGGAGCAGGAAATCCTTGCATCCTATGAACAGCTTTACCGGCTGGCAATTACCTATGTAAAGAACGAACAGGACGCAATGGATGTAGTGCAGGAAAGTGCATATAAGGCAATGAAAAATGCCGGTCAGGTGAAGGAAGAAACCTATATTAAGACCTGGCTCTGGCGGATTGTTATAAATACGTCACTGGATATGTGCAAGAAACAGAAGCGTATCGTAAGTGGAGTATTTATCCCGGAAGAAGCAAAAGAAGATGTATACAAAGACTGGGATATGCTAGCAGCGTTGGAAGAATTAGAAGAACGGGAAAGAACCATTGTGATATTAAAATATTTTGAAGAATGGAAAATAGATGATATTGCAGATCTTCTGAAAGAAAATCCAAACACCGTAAAATCAATCCTGTATCGCAGCTTAAAGAAATTAAAGATAAAGATGTCCAGGGAGGAAATAGCATGAACCATGAGAAAATAGACAGGATGAAGCAGGAATATGAGCAGATAGAAGTCCCGGAAGCATTGAAAACGCAGGTGGAAGCCGGAATCAGAAAAGGAAAGAGGGATACCACGAAAGGCAGTATCCGCTTTTTAAAAGGAGCAGCAACGGTAGCGGCAGCTATGGTTGCACTGGTGATTTCGGTAAATGTAAGCCCGACAATAGCCCATGCCATGGAAGAGGTTCCATTACTTGGCACAATTGTAAAGGTAGTGAACTTTTCTACATATTCTGATGTACAGGATGATAAGAATATGGAAGCAAATGTAGACATTCCCCAGGTGGCAGTGACAAATCAGGATGGGGAAGTATTATCGGATGAGACGGACGAGCTGAATCAGGAAGTGAAAAAGTATGCCGGTGGTATTATTAAGTCTTATCAGTCTGATGTAGCTTCCATTGAAGATGGTGAGAATGGTAATGAGGCAGTGAATTCGTCTTATCAGGTAGTGACAGATAACGACCGGCTGTTTGCTTTAAGAATTGATACTTCCATTGTAATGGCAGGATCGAACCAGTATACGAAAATCTATAATATAGATAAGAAAACCGGAAATACCATTACATTAAATGATTTATTTCAGAAGGATTCCGATTATCTGGACCGGATTTCAGAGGAAATAGAAAAGCAGATGAAGGAAAATATGGAAAAAGACAGTAACCTGCAATACTTCTTAGACAAGGATGTAGATGGCTACAGCTTTGATGGAATTAAGAATGATGTAAATTTCTATGTCAACAAAGAAGGAGAGCTGACCATTGTTTTTGATAAATATGAAGTAGCACCGGGTTATATGGGAATTGTAGAATTTACGATTCCGACCAGTGTGGTTTCTGATATTATAAAGGACGGATATCTGCAATAATATGACAAAGATGGTGCGTACTAGGCATTTATAGTAATCGAAAACTCCCCCGGATATTGGAAGAAATTTCAATATCCGGGGGAGTTCTTATGCTATATCATGAGATACTTTTATTTTTTGAAGTTAGCTCTCTTTCTTAAGGTCGGGTCAAGAATACGTTTACGGATACGTAAGGATTCCGGAGTAACCTCTAAGAGCTCGTCAACATCGATAAAGTCTAATGCCTGCTCTAAGGAAAGTATCTTTGGTGGAACAAGGGTCAGCGCTTCGTCTGCGGAAGAAGAACGTGTATTGGTTAAGTGTTTCTTCTTACATACGTTTAATTCAATGTCTTCCGGTTTAGAGGAAGAACCGATAACCATACCGGAGTAAACCTTTACACCGGCTCCGATGAAGAGAGTACCACGCTCCTGAGCGGAGAACAGACCGTAAGTTACGGATTCGCCGGATTCGAAAGCAATCAGGGAACCAAGTTTACGATAAGCAATATCTCCCTTGTATGGAGCATAGCCATTGAAAATGGTATTGATGATACCATTTCCTTTGGTGTCGGTTAAGAAGTCTCCACGGTAACCGATAAGACCACGGGATGGAATGTTAAATTCCATACGGGTATAGCCGCCGCTGATTGGACGCATATCAACCATTTCACCTTTACGCTGGCTTAATTTATCAATAACAGTACCGGTGAATTCATCCGGAACGTCAACATAAGCTAATTCCATAGGCTCTAATTTCTTGCCGTTTTCATCAGTGTGGTAAAGAACTTCAGCCTTGCTGACTGCAAATTCATAACCTTCACGACGCATATTTTCGATTAATACGGAAAGATGTAACTCACCACGTCCGGAAACCTTGAAGCAGTCTGCACTGTCGGTTTCTTCTACACGAAGGCTGACATCGGTATTTAACTCACGGAACAGTCTGTCTCTTAAGTGACGGGAAGTAATGAATTTACCTTCCTGTCCTGCAAGCGGGCTGTCGTTGACCATGAAATTCATGGAAAGCGTAGGCTCGGAAATCTTTTGGAAAGGAATGGCAACCGGGTTGTCTGTTGCACAGATGGTATCACCGATATGGATGTCTGCAATACCGGAAATAGCAACGATGGAACCGATTTTTGCTTCCTTTACTTCTACTTTATTCAGACCATCAAATTCGTATAATTTGCTGATTTTGACTTTTTTCTGTTTATCAGGCTCGTGGTGGTTTACAACGATAGCATCTTGGTTTACCTTTAAGACACCGTTGTCTACTTTACCAACACCGATTCGTCCAACGTATTCATTATAATCAATGGTACTGATAAGAACCTGGGTGTTTGCATCCGGGTCACCGGTAGGAGCCGGGATGTAGTCGATAATGGTTTCGAATAAAGGAGTCATATCCTTGCGCTCATCGTTTAAATCTCTCATGGCGTAACCATCTCTTGCAGAAGCGAAGATGAAGGGGCAGTCTAACTGTTCTTCAGAAGCGTCTAAATCCATGAAAAGCTCTAATACTTCATCAATAACTTCTTCTGGTCTTGCTTCCGGACGGTCAATTTTATTGATACATACGATAACCGGCAGATTCAGTTCCAGTGCTTTCATAAGAACGAATTTGGTCTGTGGCATAGCACCTTCAAATGCATCTACTACAAGAATAACACCGTTTACCATTTTCAGAACTCGCTCAACCTCACCACCGAAGTCGGCGTGGCCAGGAGTATCAATGATATTAATTTTTACATCTTTGTAGAATACAGCGGTATTCTTAGAAAGAATGGTAATACCACGTTCACGCTCAATATCGTTGGAATCCATGACACGTTCCTGGACTTCCTGATTGGCACGGAATACACCACTCTGTTTCAACAGCTCGTCGACCAGAGTAGTTTTACCGTGGTCAACGTGGGCGATGATAGCTATGTTTCTAATATCGTCTCTTGTTGTTTTCATATAAAATCCTTCCTTCTATCAGTGCATAAAATTCAGTTTCTTCTTATATATAATGCCTGTCTGTAAATGACCGGCGTTCTTATTCTACCACATATTGAAAAATACGCAAGTATTTCTTTCTTTACAGGAAATTGCTTTCCTGTAAAGTAAAAACGCTCCGCGAGGATGCGCACTGCGGCGTATAAGGTAGATGTCGCAAGCGACCGCCGCAGGCGCGAGAATGTGCCAAGGCACATTCTTTTTCTCGTTAAGCGTTTGAAAAAGCTGCTGGTGGCAGCTCCTTATAGGTTTCGATATATGATATATTATGATATATGCGTCAGCGGCATAAAATCAATCTGAAAGAATAGAAGAGCTGCATTTTTCACAATGAAATTTATAATAATAATAGCCAGTGCAATCCAAAGAAATGCTTCCCGGAAATGCATGCCAATACGAAGCCTTCCCTTAGAGAGCCGTTCAATGGTCTGGGAAATCATAAACCAGGTGCAGAGCACAAAGGCATATGGCACAAAGGGATGATAAACCAGTGAGTGCAGGAAATCCCCATGCAGTAAAAAAGCTACGGCTCTGGTGCCACCGCAGCCAGGACAGTAAAGTCCGGTCAGGCTGTGAAGCACACAGGGGAAAAGATATTTTGAAAGCTGGATATTTGTTGCTTTTATAAAAAGCACCAGCAGAAGAAGTGTGCCTATGATGCACCAGCCGGTGATATATAATCCGTTGTCCATAGCAGTGGACGTTTTTTTCTTTTCCATATAAACCCTCGCAAATCAGTATTCAAACAAAATATAGAATCTGTTGGTAGTATACAATTGTCATAAGGGAAAGTCAAAGTTATTGTGTTTCACCCAAGATATGTGTATAATAAAAAGAGGCACTTTTTTCAGACTTTGGAAGGAGGAGTGGTTTATGCAGATTGATGGATGGAATCCGAAAGATATAGGATATGATACCGGGTACAATCATACATATGGGGTCGGAACTGACGCAGATGCGAAGAGTACCGGGGTGGCAGAGGGCAGCAAAGGCGAATGCCAGACCTGTAAGAACCGGAAATATCAGGATGGTTCCAACGAGAATGTTTCTTTTAAATCAGCTTCCCACATCTCTCCGGAGGCGGCGGGAATCCGTGTGGCAGCCCATGAGGCAGAACATGTTTCCAATGCTTATGCCAAAGCAGCAGAAGGAAATGGTCAGGTGGTATCTGCAAGCGTAACACTTCGTACCGGCGTATGCCCGGAGTGCGGAAGAGTATATGTGGCAGGCGGAGAGACCAATACCACCATTAAGTATCCGAATGAAACAAATCCTTATCAGCAGGAGCGGAAGAGCCAGGATGCGGCAGATCTGACCGGAGCCAGAATCGACACAAGAAAATAAAAACAGGAGCTTGAGATAGATGAAAAGAAAATCAGCAGAAATAAAACGTATTGCAAGAGAAAATCTTACCGGACATTATGGATTGCCAATGGGAGCCATGGTAGTATCGCAGTTAATCGTAACTTTGCCGACCATGTTCTTTTCCTGGAATTTGACACCGTATTCCGGAAAAATGGAGTGGGCAATTTATTATGTGGCAGCATTTGTACTGGCATTGCTGGGGGTTGTTTTAAATATAGGAATTCTCCAGATTGCCCTGCGAATGGGAAGAAAGCAGCCATATAAGTTTACCGATATGTTCTATGGATTCAATCATCATCCGGATAAATACATTCTGGCATATCTTTTATTTATGGTTGTGGTATTAATTCCGATGCTTCCGGCAATCGCAGTCTCTGTTGGAATGTATGTAACTGCCATTTCCGGCAGCATGAAAATCACAGAGGGGATTTTTATTGGCTATGTAGTAGCTATGTGTGTACTTGGAATTGGAGGAGAAGTGATCGCATTTATTCTTTCCTTAAAATATTCCATGCTGTTTTTGATATTGCTTGAGGATAATACCAAGGGAATCCGGCAGGCAATGAGGGAAAGTAAAGCACTGATGCAGGGCAACAAGGGAAGATACTTCTATATCATGTTAAGCTTCCTTGGCTGGTCTTTCCTTGGCCTCCTTTCATTTGGAATTGGCTTCCTGTGGATTGGACCATACTATACGCAGACACAGGTGACATTCTATCGTGACATTACAGGAGAATTAGACCGGACAGAAAACCAGACAGACCCATACGGAACAAAACAGCAGAATCCGCAGTACAGTACGTGGAGTGCTTCGGTATAAAAATAAGAAAAGAAAAATGCCGGGAAATCAGAATTGGTTTCCTGGCATTTTTCTTTTGCATATATTTACTGGTACATTTGATTCATTTCATTAAACTGCCGCATCAGTTCGTTATAATCAGCGGTATTTCCATTGGACATCTGGTTGATGAAATCGGCGTTGGTAAACATCATGACAATGACGAAAGTATAAAGTGCAATAGTAAGTACAAGACCGATAATTCCAAGGACGATACCGATTTTGCCGGTGGTGGAAAAAGTCATCTCGCCGCCACGGGAAAGAAGTCCTAAAATAATGGCAAGTGCCCCACAAGGCAGTGCTGCATACAGGCAGCAGAAAGTTACAATGGAGACAATGCCAAGAGCAATGGATGCGGTGGCAAGTCCGGTGGAACGTTTGTCCATGTAATTACGTTGTGGTGCCTGGTTCATATTATATGAATAATTGGGATTTGGTTGATAGCCGTTTGGCTGCTGTTGAAAATCCATAAAAAACCTCCTCAAATCGTGAATAAATCCAGTATACCATTTTCTGCCGGAAAAAACAATAAAAGCCAAAATCTTCCCTTTTGCAGAAATGCCTGATGTGCTATAATGAGCGCAAACGCATCAACAGGAAAGGAAATACAAGATGGACATAACAGCAAAAATTGCCGAAGAACTTGGAATCAGAAAAAATCAGGCACAGGCAGCAATTCAGTTAATTGATGAAGGAAATACCATTCCTTTTATTGCCCGGTATCGAAAAGAAGCAACCGGCGCATTAAATGATGAAATATTACGTAACTTATTTGACCGGCTGACTTATCTTAGAAACTTGGAAGAGAAGAAAGAACAGGTCATTGCCAGCATTGAAGAACAGGGCAAGCTGACGGACGAACTGCGGAAACAGATAGAAGAAGCACAGACACTGGTAGTCGTAGATGATTTGTACCGTCCATACCGACCGAAGCGCAGAACCAGAGCAACCATCGCCAAAGAGAAGGGCTTAGAGCCGCTGGCAAATGTAATCAGTCTTCAGATGCTTAAGACTCCAATCTTAGAAGAAGCAGCAAAATATATCAACGAAGAAAAAGAAGTTCATACTGCAGAGGAAGCGTTAGAAGGTGCTAAGGATATTATTGCAGAGCATATTTCCGATGAAGCAGATTATCGTATCCGCATCCGTGACCTTACCGTAAAACATGGTCGGATTGTATCTGCTGCCAAAGATCCGGAAACAGAATCTGTTTATGAAATGTATTATGATTTTGATGAGCCGATTGCAAAAATGGCAGGACATCGTACGCTGGCATTGAATCGTGGAGAGGCAGAGAAAATACTGACAGTAAAAGTAGAAGTGCCGGAAGAACAGATTATTCCGTATTTACAGAAAAAGGTAATAACCAAAGATAATGCCATAACCAGACCTGTTTTGGAAGAAGTAATCGAAGACAGCTATAAGCGTCTGATTGCACCGGCAATCGAGCGTGAGATTCGAAGTGACCTTACGGAAAAGGCAGAAGACGGAGCAATCAAAGTTTTCGGAAAAAACTTAGAGCAGCTTCTGATGCAGCCGCCAATTGCAGGACAGGTTGTGCTTGGCTGGGATCCGGCATTCCGTACCGGATGTAAGCTTGCAGTGGTAGATCCGACCGGAAAAGTATTGGATACGACAGTCATTTACCCGACAGCGCCACAGAATAAGGTAGAGGAAGCAAAAGTAGTATTAAAGAAACTGATTTCCAAGTATCATATTACACTGATTTCTCTTGGAAATGGAACAGCATCCCGTGAGTCGGAGCAGATTATTGTAGATTTATTAAAAGAGATTCCGGTAAAAGTACAGTATATTATTGTAAATGAAGCAGGTGCTTCCGTATATTCTGCAAGTAAACTTGCAACAGAGGAATTCCCAAACTTTGATGTGGGACAAAGAAGTGCCACTTCCATGGCAAGACGGTTGCAGGATCCGCTGGCAGAGCTGGTTAAAATTGATCCGAAATCCATCGGGGTTGGTCAGTATCAGCATGACATGAACCAGAAAAAATTAAGTGAAGCCTTAGGCGGCGTGGTAGAAGACTGCGTAAATAAAGTTGGTGTAGATTTAAACACCGCATCTGTATCCCTGTTGGAATACATTTCCGGTATCAGCAAAGTGATTGCGAAAAATATTGTGGCATACCGGGAAGAAAATGGAAAATTTGCATCCAGAAGCCAGCTTTTGAAAGTGGCAAAATTAGGACCGAAGGCATATGAACAGTGTGCCGGTTTTCTTCGTATTACCGGTGGAAAGAATCCGTTGGATGCAACCGGCGTGCATCCGGAAAGTTATGAAGCAACCAGAAAGCTTTTGGAAAAATTAGGATATTCAGAAGAAGAGATAACTGGTGGCGGATTAACCGGGATTTCAAAGAAGATTTCAGATTATAAGAAACTGGCAGCAGAATTGGAAGTAGGAGAACTTACTTTACGGGATATTGTAAAGGAACTGGAAAAGCCGGCAAGAGATCCGAGGGAAGATATGCCAAAGCCGATTCTGCGGAGTGACGTACTGGAAATGAAGGATTTGACCCCGGGAATGGTATTAAAAGGAACCGTCCGTAATGTCATTGACTTCGGTGCCTTTGTGGACATCGGAGTACATCAGGATGGACTGGTACACATTTCCCAGATGAGCGAACGCTATATCAAACATCCGCTGGAAGTGGTCAGTGTGGGAGATATTGTAGAAGTAAAAGTAATGAGCGTAGACCTTAAGAAACAGAGAATCCAGCTTACTATGAAACTGTAAATAAAAGGTAACAGATAAAATTGGGTATTGACAAGGAAAAAGTGAAGCTCTACAATAGACCCATAGTAATTGAATAGGAAGTCTTCGGGGCAGGGTGATATGCGAAGCATAGATTCCCGACCGACGGTGATTGTGCATGACACATTAGTCCGTGAACTGCAGTATTGCAGTTGATTTGGTGAAAATCCAAAACCGACAGTATAGTCTGGATGGGAGAAGATAAGTGACCATTAAGGTGATTATTTTGCGTGCCCCGGATAGTTTTATCCGGGGCTTTTATGGTACACCAATACTCCGGACATCCCTTGCAAGAGCTAAAAGTAAAGAAAAAAGGAGTAAAAGAAATGAGTACAAACAGTGTAACAACAAACAGCAACGTAAAAACAGGTGTAAATGCAAGATATCTGACGATGACAGCAATGCTTTCGGCCATTGCGTTCATCCTGATGTTCCTTGATTTTGCAGTTCCGTTTATGCCAAACTTCATCAAACTGGATATTTCAGAACTTCCGGCATTGATTGGAGCATTTTCCATGGGACCGGTCAGCGGAATTGTAATCTGCCTGATTAAAAATCTGATTCATCTGACTATTACAACCACAAGTGGTGTTGGAGAACTGTCCAATTTCATTCTTGGAGTAGCGTTCGTGCTTCCGGCAGGACTGATTTACAAATTTAAGAAGAACCGCAAAGGTGCATTAATCGGTTCTTTAGCAGGAGCACTTTTCATGGCAGTATTCAGTGTGGTATCAAACTATTTCCTGGTATATCCGTTCTATACAGCATTTATGCCGGAAGATGCCATTATTGGTGCTTACAATGCAATCGCTTCTGCAGTAGGCGGACATATGGATAATTTATTGGAGTGTCTGGTAGTATTTAATATGCCATTCACCTTCTTAAAAGGTATGATTAGTGTTGGAATTACATTTTTGATTTATAAACATATTTCACCAATCATCAAAGGAACCAACAGCCGTAAGAATTAGACGTCCCTTTTTTGCCCGACACAAAATTGATAAAGAGTTTGTCTATTCCCGAAAATAATGCTATACTTCAATCAGAAAAGTAAGCAGGAGGAAAGACAATGCCAATTGAATTTGATGTAAAAATAACAGCGAACGATATGTACCGGTTTAATATGTATCATATATATACCAGTTTTACCGGAATCTTTTCCATCTTGGCAGCGGTGCTTGGATTTGTAGCCGCAGTGGGAACCTATGGAAAGGTAGATACCATGTATACGGTGCTTTACATCATATTTGGCATTGTCTTTCTTTTTTATTTTCCATTAACCTTGAAAATGCGGGCGGCAAGACAGATTTCCATGTCAGAGGCACTGAAAAGTACGCTGCATTATATGTTGGATGATGAAGGTGTCCATGTATCTCTGGGAGAAGAAAATGCCCTGCTGGAGTGGAAACAGATTTATAAAATGGTGTCAACAAAGCATAATGTTCTGATTTACAGCAGCCGCGTAAATGCATATATCCTGCCGATGGAAATTGTAGGCGGACAGTATGCAGCGTTGAAGAAACTGGCAGATAAGAATTTGAAGAAGCACCAGAATTGTATGAAGAAGAGATAGGAAGAAAAGTATATGGTATATGAAACATTTTCGGCAGAAGAAACAGAAAAGTTAGGCGAACAGATTGGACGGGAAGCAAAGCCGGGAGAAGTGTATACATTAATCGGAGATTTGGGAGTAGGAAAAACCGTTTTTACCCAGGGAATAGCCAAGGGTTTGGAGATAACAGAACCTATCTGCAGTCCGACTTTTACTATTGTGCAAGAGTATGAAGAAGGAAGAATGCCATTTTATCATTTTGATGTATACCGGATTGCGGATATTGAGGAAATGGATGAAATCGGCTATGAGGACTATTTTTATGGAAATGGTCTGACCATGATAGAATGGGCAAATCTGATTGAAGAAATTTTACCGGATCATTACCGGCAGATAACAATAGAGAAAGATTTGGAAAAAGGATTTGATTATCGCAGGATAACAATAGAAGAGGTGGAACGATGAAAATATTGGGATTGGACAGCTCCGGACTGGTAGCCAGCGTAGCAGTAGTAGAAGATGATGTGCTGTTGGGAGAATTTACTGTAAATTATAAGAAAACACATTCACAGACCTTGCTGCCAATGTTAGATGAACTTGCGAAGATGATAGAACTGGATTTGGATACATTAGATGCCATTGCAATTGCAGCGGGCCCGGGCTCATTTACCGGACTTCGGATTGGCTCTGCAACAGCAAAAGGATTGGGACTTGCACTGGATAAGCCGCTGATTTCCGTACCGACCGTGGATGCATTGGCATACAACCTCTATGGGCATAGAGATATTATCTGTCCATTAATGGATGCCAGAAGAAACCAGACCTATACCGGTTTATATCAGTTTGAAGACGAAAAAATGCAGGTATTGTGCCCACAGTGCGTTGTGGGAATTGATGAGATTGTAGCAAAGATAAATGAAAACAATGCTCCGGTTGTATTTTTGGGAGATGGTGTCCCTGTATTTACCACTTATATAGAAGAAAACTGTAAAGTGCCATATTCCTTTGCACCGGCACATGTGAATAAGCAGCGTGCAGCAGCTGTTGCAGCTTTAGGAGAAGAATATTACAAAGCAGGTAAATTAGAATCTGCAGAAGAACACAAACCGGAATATCTGCGCCTTTCCCAGGCAGAACGCGAGAGGATGGAACAGCATGGAAATTCGTAGAATGTCAGAGGCAGATGTTTTTGATGTAGCGGCCATAGAGGCAAAAGTCTTTTCGCAGCCATGGAGTGGGCAGGGATTTCGCGATGCTCTTGCCATGAACCATGTGATTTTTCTGGTGGCAGAAGAAGCGGGTTCCATCTTAGGATATTGTGGAATGTATATGGCATTAGATGAAGGCGAGATTACCAATGTGGCAGTAAGTGAGGCCTGCAGAAACAGAGGTTATGGGGAACAACTGGTAACAGAACTAATGCAGCAGGGTAGAAAACATGGTATTAGCCGGTATGTTTTAGAGGTAAGGGTATCCAATGAGCCTGCCATTCGCCTGTATCAGAAACTTGGATTCTCTGTACTTGGAACTCGAAAGAATTTTTATGAAAAGCCCTCAGAGGATGCATATATCATGAGCAGGGTCCAGTAATTTCCGCTGCAAATTTATTGGAATGGTTCTATAATGAAAGAGAACCACAAGATAAGAGACGGAGGATGCGAAATGGTTTGCAATTGTTGTGGAAAAGAAATCGAAGAACGAAAACAGGATTATATTTATATAGAAAAAGAATGGAATTATTTTTCTACGAAGGATGGTGTGAAAAGCAAACTGCGTGTATGCGAGTCCTGCTTTGATGAATGGACAAAACAGTTTGTGATACCGCCTTTAATGGAAGAAGTAACAGAAATTGTATAGAGAGCTGAGGAAATAGAATGTTAGATGTCTGTTTATTAGGAACCGGTGGAATGATGCCATTGCCATATCGCTGGCTGACTTCACTGATGACAAGATATAATGGCAGCAGTCTGATGGTTGACTGTGGCGAAGGCACCCAGATTGCAGTAAAAGAAAAAGGCTGGAGCTTCAAGCCGGTGGATATTATGTGCTTTACACATTACCATGCGGACCATATCAGCGGACTGCCTGGAATTCTTCTTACCATGGGAAATGCGGAACGAACGGAGCCGCTGACGATGATTGGACCAAAGGGGCTGGAACGTGTGGTAAATGCACTGCGTGTGATTGCACCGGAACTGCCTTTTGAGATTAAATTTATAGAACTGACGGAACCGGAAGAGACTATAGAATTAAAGGGATATACGATCCATGCTTTCCGGGTGAACCATAATGTTACCTGCTACGGCTATACCTTGGAGATTTCAAGGGCTGGAAGATTTTCAGTGGAACATGCATTAGAACGGCAGATACCGCAGAAATACTGGAGCCGCCTGCAAAAAGGTGAAATTATTGAAGAAGAGGACAAGACCTATCTGCCGGAAATGGTATTAGGCCCGCCAAGAAAAGGCATCAAGCTGACATATTGTACTGATACCCGCCCGACGGAGAGCATTGCAAAAAATGCCAAAGATTCCGATTTATTTATCTGTGAAGGTATGTATGCAGAAAAAGAGAAACTTGCAAAAGCGAAACAATATAAACATATGACTTTTTATGAAGCAGCACATCTTGCCAAGGATGCCGGGGTGAAAGAAATGTGGCTTACCCACTTCAGCCCGTCCCTTGTAAGGGGCGAAGACTATATGGATGCTGTAAGGAAGATATATCCGAATGCATATTTAGGCAAAGATGGAAAGAGTGTTACACTGGATTTTGAGGAGGCGTAAACATGAAGAAACGTACAGCAGGCATAATTAAGACAGTTATTATAGGTGTGATTTGCATTGGAATTGTGGTCGGATTTTATTATTATCTGACAAACCGCTCACCAAGAAGTGTGGAAACAACAGGAGAAACAGATGAGATAACCTCTGTTTTAAGTAAAAATTTAGAGAAGGATTATCCGGCGTCACCTCGTGCTGTAATCAAATATTATAATAGGATTCTGCTCTGCCTTTATAATGAAACTTATGATGATGAGCAGTACCAGAAGCTGTTGGAGAAGATGCGTGCACTGATGGATGAAGAGTTATTGGAAAACAATCCGCAGGATACATTTTCAACCCAGATGCAGAATGACATTGCGGCTTATAAAGCAGAAAGTAAGATTATAGCAACAGCATCTGTCTGCGATACAGATGAAGTGGCTTATAAGAAAGTAGAGGGAAGTGATTGTGCCTATGTGACGGCATCTTATTTCCTTCGCTCTACCAAGGCATATAACCGGGCTAACCAGGAATATGTGCTGCGTAAGGATGAGAATGGGGACTGGAAAATATTAGGATTTGTGGCACTGGAAGGAGACAATGGTGATGCAGAAAAATAAAGGAGATATTGCAATTCTTGCAATAGAAAGTTCCTGCGATGAGACTGCGGCAGCAGTTGTAGTAAATGGAAGGGATGTAAGATCGAATATCATTTCATCCCAGATTGCATTACATACCTTATATGGAGGTGTGGTTCCGGAAATTGCATCCCGTAAACATATTGAGAAAATTAATCAGGTAATAACAGAAGCGATGCAGGAAGCGCAGGCAGACTGGGCAGATATAGACGCAATCGGTGTAACTTATGGACCGGGATTAGTGGGTGCCCTCCTGGTTGGTGTGGCAGAAGCGAAAGCAATCAGTTATGCAAGAAATATTCCACTGGTAGGTGTGCATCATATTGAGGGACACATCAGCGCAAATTATATTGAAAATAAAGAGTTAGAGCCACCATTTTTATGTCTTGTGGTATCCGGCGGTCATACACATCTGGTAAAAGTACTGGATTATGGAAAATATGAGATACTTGGAAGAACCAGGGATGATGCAGCAGGTGAAGCCTTTGATAAAGTGGCGAGAGCAATCGGATTAGGCTATCCGGGTGGACCAAAGATTGAAAAAGTAGCACATGAAGGAAATCCTCATGCTGTGGAATTCCCAAGACCGAAGATTGCAGATGGGGAGTATGACTTCAGCTTCAGTGGTTTAAAGTCTGCTGTTTTAAACCATCTGAACAGCTGTAAAATGAAAGGTATTGAGATTGTGCAGGCAGATATTGCAGCATCTTTCCAGAAAGCGGTTATTGATGTGCTGGTGGGAAATGCCATGCATGCCATTGAAAAATATCAGATTGATAAATTTGCTATTGCGGGAGGAGTGGCTTCTAATGGAACCTTAAGAGGAGCAATGGAAGAAGAGTGCCGGAAGAGAAATGTGGCATTTTATCATCCGTCGCCGATTCTCTGTACCGATAATGCAGCAATGATAGGTGCAGCAGCATATTATGATTACCGGGCGGGAATCCGTTCCGGACTTGATTTGAATGCAGTACCAAACTTAAAATTAGGAGAACGTTAATGGCAAAGTATACAGCAATCGTGCTTTCTGCGGGAAAAGGAAGCCGCATGGGAAGCTCTGTCCATAAGCAGTATCTGCTTCTTTGTGGGAGGCCGGTGATTTATTATACCCTTAAGGCATTTGAAGAAAGCCCGGTAGATGAAATCGTACTGGTAACCGGTGAAGGAGAAGAGGAATACTGCCGGAAAGAAATTGTAGAAAAATATAAATTGCATAAAGTAACGAAGATAGTAAAGGGTGGTAAGGAACGTTACCACTCTGTTTTTCAGGGCTTAAGTGCGTGTGAACATACGGATTATGTACTGATTCATGATGGGGCACGCCCGTTTATAGGGCAGGAAGTCATCCGACATACAATGGATGAAGTGCAGAAAAAACATGCATGTATTGCAGCTGTGCCGGTGAAGGATACCATAAAAAAGGTAGATGAAAATGGAAAAGTAGAGGATACCCCACCAAGAAAAAACCTTTATACGGTACAGACACCGCAGGCATTTTCCTATTCCCTGATTTATGATTCTTATCAGAAGATGATAGCGGATGGAAGAGAAGATGTTACAGATGATGCAATGGTAGTGGAGGCGTATGGAAAAGTTCCGGTATATGTAATAGATGGTAGCTATCGCAACTTTAAGATTACAACACCGGAAGATTTGGAAATGGCGGAGTTTATGCTGAATGCAGGAAATCCTGGTAAAGGTGTATGTTCATAGAAAATAAACCATCCGGCATCAGTGGGAAATCAAATGGATATATTTTGAAATTTTGAAAAAATGAAAATAATTGTTGACATGCTATCTATTTGATGATAGAATCATTTTTGCGCTGATTTGAAGCGTATCAATATGGAGAGATATCGAAGTGGTCATAACGAGGCGGTCTTGAAAACCGTTTGTCCGCAAGGGCGCGTGGGTTCGAATCCCACTCTCTCCGCTTCCAACTTAATAATTGGAAACTGATTCGGAGAAGTACCCAAGCTGGCCGAAGGGACACCCCTGGAAAGGGTGCAGGTCGTTAACAGCGGCGCGAGGGTTCAAATCCCTCCTTCTCCGCTCGCTTGTGAGATGATTATGCGGACGTTCGACAATGGATTTTACGACTGTAAAAAATAAGTCAAAAAAAGTAAAAAAAGTTGTTGACAAAGAAAGAGTCCTGTGATAATATAAACAAGCTGACCGGTGAGAGCAAAGCAAAAGAGCTCACAGAACTGGTCAAGAACCTTGATAACTGAACAGTGAAATAACCTTGAAAGATTTTGAGAAAAACGTAATCAAAAGATTACAAAATCATTCAGGACAGCATCTCTATTTAATAGAAGAATGCGACCTAAAACAGTAAACTTTAGGATATTTAGCCAAGCTAGATTTCTGAAAGGACAAACACTATAACATGAGAGTTTGATCCTGGCTCAGGATGAAC